>JBNKXM010000065.1:0-7939 GCA_050300315.1 Thalassotalea sp.
TTCACAGGGCTTCGTTGACCATTAGCGCATAGAACATAAATAGGTTCTTGTTGCATTAATGCTTTAAGTTTTTCAGCCAGCGATGATTTACCGCCACCGACAGGCCCTAGTAGGTAGAGAATTTGTTTCTTCTCTTCTAAGCCTTGTGAAGCATGGGTTAGGTAAGATACGATTTGTTCAATCGCTTCTTCCATACCATAAAAATCTTTAAATGCAGGATAGCGAGCAATAACCCGATTAGAAAATATTCGGCTTAATCTTGGTTCGGTTGAAGTGTCAACCATTTCTGGTTCACCGATCGCTCTTAATAGTCGCTCTGATGCGCTTGCATAAGCAAAACGATCTTTTTGACATATCGTTAAGAATTCTTGGACTGAGCAAGTTTCTTCTTGCGCTTGATCATAGCGTGATTGATAGTGCTGAAAAATACTCATAACCGCCTCCGCTGAAATAATATAAATATCGGTCAAATAAGTCTTGTGCAAGGTTAAATACCAAACGGGTTGAGGGTTAACTATCAACGTTGGTTTTAACTTAATTCAAGCCTGATAATAATAAAGACCGAGAAAACACTTTATCTATTTATAAGCTTAGTCTTTATTTTTTAAGCTGTAGGAAAAATTAGTAATTATTTTGTAACTGAGGTAAGAAGTAGGGAGGAATTATCTGGTTGATTTTTATCTATAAGAATAAAAAAACCAGAGTGAAAACTCTGGTTTTTAGCGAAATTTAATTAAGCATTAATTAAGCGAAATTTGCTGAAGCAAACTCCCAGTTGGCAAGTGCCCAAAATGCTTCCATATAGCTTGGACGAAGATTACGGTAATCGATGTAATATGCGTGCTCCCATAAATCAACGGTAATTAATGGTGTTACGCCTTCGTCTGTAAGTGGTGTTGCTGCGTTAGAAGTATTAACAATTGCTAAGCTACCATCACTGTTTTTAACTAACCAAGTCCAGCTTGAACCGAAGTTGTTTACTGCGCTGTCAGTGAATTTTGCTTTAAATTCAGCGAAAGAGCCAAAACTTGCATTAATAGCGTCAGCTAAAGCACCAGTTGGTTCGCCACCGCCATTTGGACTTAGGCTATTCCAATAAAAGGTATGATTCCAAATTTGAGCAGCATTGTTAAAGATGCCACCTTGTGAAGATTTAACGATCTCTTCTAATGATTTACCTTCAAAATCGGTACCTTCAATTAATCCATTTAATTTTACAACGTAAGTGTTGTGATGCTTACCATAGTGGTATTCTAAAGTTTCAGCCGAAATGTGTGGTGCTAAAGCGTCTTGTGCATAAGGTAACGCTGGTAATTCAATAGCCATTATATTCTCCAGGAATTGATTAGAAATAATTATTTTGCCCAAAATAAAAGAAGTTGTTTGCTTTTATAAAAATCCGAGTAAAATACTCAAGTATTAACAACTTTGCATAGTTTACCCAAATATATAGGTTTTGCCAGAGTAATTATCAAGGTTATTATCTTTTAACTTAGAACGAATTAATAAATAGTGGATATTGCATTGAATAATGAGTTTGAAGTCCCCATTATTCAATGCAATGAGCATTAGATTAGAGGTTAAATATGGATACGATTGAACGTATAAAGCAACAAATCGCAGAAAACAGCATTTTATTATATATGAAAGGTTCGCCTAAGTTACCAAGTTGTGGCTTTTCTTCTCAAGCGTCTCAAGCGTTAATGGCATGTGGTGAAAAATTTGCTTACGTCGATATTTTGCAAAATCCGGATATTAGAGCTGAACTTCCTAAATACGCTGATTGGCCAACGTTTCCACAACTTTGGGTTGAAGGTGAGTTAATTGGTGGCTGCGATATCATTATGGAAATGTATCAGCAGGGCGAATTACAGTCATTAGTTAAAGAAGCTGCTGCGAAGCAAGAAGCCTCAGAATAATCAGTTTATTTTATTTTTCTTATTGAAAAATAACGAAATGCCTCAATAATTAATGAGGCATTTTAAATATATTAATCACGCAAAAAATATTGGAGAAAAAAATGAGTGTATTAGTGGGTCGTCCAGCACCAGACTTTACAGCCGCAGCAGTTTTAGGTAGTGGTGAAATTGTAGATAGCTTTACTTTATCTGAAGCAATTAAAGGAAAAAAAGCGGTAGTATTTTTCTATCCTTTGGACTTTACATTTGTTTGTCCTTCAGAATTATTAGCATTTGATCATCGCTTTGAAGAATTCAAGAGTCGTGGTGTTGAAGTTATCGGTGTTTCTATCGATTCTCAGTTTTCACATAACGCATGGCGTAACACCCCAATCAATGAAGGCGGTATCGGTCCAGTTCAATATACATTAGTTGCTGATACTAAACATGAAATTTGTCAAGCATACGATGTTGAACATCCAGCAGCTGGTGTTGCGTTCCGTGGTTCTTTCTTAATTGATGAAGAAGGTAATGTACGTCATCAAGTTGTTAATGATTTACCATTAGGTCGTAATGTTGATGAGATGATCCGTATGGTTGATGCGTTACAATTCCACCAAGAGCATGGCGAAGTATGTCCAGCAGGTTGGAACAAAGGCGACAAAGGTATGACAGCTTCTCCAGAAGGTGTAGCATCATACTTAGCTGATAACGCTGATCGTTTATAATGATTTATTAAATTTTATAAAAAGCCGCTTTCGCGGCTTTTTTTATCGATAATGATAAATTACTGCTTGCATAAAAAGGATTTAAATTTAATTATTTAGCGTTTCATACTACACTCAAAATGAAAATATGGAGATTAGCGTAGTGGTATTACCAAAAGTCGTTTATGAAAATTTACCTTATATTTATTATCTGATCAGCGGAGCATTGCTCATATATGGCGACAGTTGGTATTTTATTTTTTCTGCGTCAATATTTTATTCAGCCGCTTGTATTGTCTTAGTGACTCGCTCAGCGCATCGTCGTTTAGATAAGCATCATACCAAAATGACGAAGCATTTGATCCCTGAACTTATTTACGAATATTTGCCATATGGTTATGGTGCGATCGGTATCTTTATTCTTATGAGCACGGAGCAACCCATTTTTCAATTTGTTGCGTTTGCGCTATTTATCCTAGCGGTTAGAAATCTAACCTGTCGACATACTAATAGAAAGAAAGCGAAAACCTTATTTTAATGGCTCGCTTGTATCGAGCGGCCATCCACCCAGTGTTTGCCATTTATTGACGATAAAGCAAAATAATTCCGCAGTTTTTTCTGTGTCATATAATGCGGAGTGTGCTGCTTTATTATCAAAACTAAGCTGAGCGGCCTGACAAGCTTTTGCTAATACCGTTTGACCAAGAGCAAGACCAGACAAGGTTGTGGTATCAAAGCTGACAAAAGGGTGAAACGGTGAGCGTTTAATCGCACAACGCTCGGTTGCTGCGTTAACAAAACCTAAGTCGAATGCGGCGTTATGCGCCACCATTATTGCTCGTTGGCAACCTGCGGCTTTCATTTTTTTACGAATAAATTTAAAAATTGCTTTGAATGCTTCTTCTTCGCCAACGGCGCCTCGCAACGGGTTACTCGGATCAATCCCGGTAAACTCTAATGCTGCAGGTTCTAAATTAGCACCTTCAAACGGCTCAATATGAAAATGTATGGTTTCATCGAGGGAAAATAATCCTGTATCCTGATCAAGTTGTAATGTTGTTGCCGCAATTTCTAATAACGCGTCTGTTTGCGCGTTAAATCCTGCTGTTTCAACATCAACCACTACAGGGTAATAACCTCTAAAGCGATTTGCATAAAGGGACTTGTTCTCACTTGTTTGAGTATTTACATTAGCGGTTACTTCGGTCATAGCATTTTAATTTTTAGGTATAGCGTTTTATGATATGTTGGCTATTATCGCAGATTATTGTTCTTAAAACTAAAGCCTTTCTAGGTAAAATGATAAATATCGGTCACAATGTTAAAAAGTCTTTAAAGTAATTTGAATTTTTGTCGATAGTAATTAGTGAAGCTTTAGAAAATAGATAATACGTCATGAAAAAAACATTTTTAGCTATAACATTATCTCTATTTGTCACTCAGGTTAATGCTGGGATCAGACAGTATCAAGCCGATCTTGGTAGTTCACAATGGAAACTGACAAATGATTCCAGATTAGAATGTACCTTATCTCATAAAATTCCTAATTATGGTGAAGCGAAGTTCTATAGTCGTGCTAATCGCAATACCAATATGGAATTTGAATTAGATATGTTGCAGTTACCTGACAATTATTCTTTGGCGCAAGTACGCTCTGTTGCCCCTAATTGGCGTCCAGGTGTGTCAGGTAGAACATTAGCCGATATGAAACTGCATAAGCAGTTTTCTCCTGATTTACCTAAAAAAGTTGCTTGGACCATGTTGTCAGAACTCGAGCAAGGTATGAGCCCGACGTTTTATTACAGTGACTGGTATAACGACAATGACAGCATAGCGGTTGGCTTATCAACGTCCCGTTTTCATAAAGCGTATCAAGAATTTGTTGGCTGTGTTGGCAATTTATTAAATTATAGCTTTGATGATATTGCCTATACGGTATTAAATTTCGAATTTAATAGTGATAAGTTCACTAAAGCTTCTAAACGCCGTATTGAGATGATCAAAGAATACTTAAGTTTAGATACTGAATTAGAATTAGTGTTGATTGATGGCTTTACCGACAGTTATGGTGGCCGAAATACTAACCAGAAAGCATCGGTTAAACGAGCAAACAAAATTAGAGATTACTTTGTGAAAAACGGTATCGAGCCAAGTCGTATCGAAGCGACAGGTTATGGTGAAAAGCGCCATATCGCATCGAATGAAACCGTACTTGGCCGAGCCAAAAATAGACGGGTTGTCATTAGGATGGATAAAGAATAAGTAGCGCTAAGCAATAAATGGCTGACCATTAAATACTAAAAAGCCCATTGATAAGAGTCATCAATGGGCTTTTTACTTTATCTGCCACTTAAATATTACTACTTGATGAAAACGCGTTGTCAGTAAAAGCCTAGATTTATTTATTGTTATCGAGTTACGTTTATTGAATGTTTGTTGATTAAAGCTGAGAGGAAAAAGAATGAGAGCCCAGCAATTGCTCCTGATAAATGAGCATTAATCGCAACATTGGCACTAATGAGTTTTGCGATGTCTTCACTTGCGCCGTATAGTTGCTCATGGAATATTTTTATTGCTACGCCAACCAATAACAGATAACCGGTTTTATCACTATGTTGGATATCTTTTAACGCGCCCCAGACAAAATATGCGTGTAAAACGCCTGAAAGCCCAACGTATTCTTTCATGTTAGGCTCAAAGTAAAAAATTGCACCACTGATGATAAGTCCACTAAATAGTGTCAGTGATAAATACTGAGTAACAGTGTAAAATTGCCCGTGAAGTGCCCAAAGTAATATCACTGCAAGGATATTAAGTAAAAAATGGGCGTCATTGGTATGAAACAAGTGTGCCGTTAATAATCGCCAATATTGTTGATGGTTAACTTGTTCACGGTCATAGATAAAGTATTGGCTAAGTTGCTCATTAAACATTAAGCATAGTAATGCTAAAACAGCCAACAATAAAGGTCCTGTAATGTGTTCTTTTTCAAAGGGTAACGATTTTAATTGCAGCATCTTTAATTATTTTTATAGGTAGTCAAGAATCAATGTCACGCGTTTATTGTAACTCATGTCATCGCCCGCAAGTTAGCTGTATTTGTCATTTATTTACGGCTACTGACAATGATATTCATGTGGTTGTCTTGCAACATCCGAGTGAAGTTAAGCAAGCGAAAGGCACCGCAACTTTGCTCTGTAATTCTTTATTTTCTCATCAGTTATTAGTGGGAGAACGGTTTGATGAACAACAAGGATTTTTAGATGTGCTAACTAAATATCAAGGAAAGATTGCCTTACTTTATCCTTCTGAACAGGCAAAAGAAATCCGATACGATAATAACGTATGCGGTGCCAGGGCTATTGAATGTTTGATCATACTTGATGGCACGTGGAAAAAAGCGTACCGATTATATATGATGAACCAGAGGTTACACCAATTGCCTCATGTTGCGTTACCACAAGGTATTGAAAGTCGCTATTTGATACGTTCAACTAAAAAAATTGGTGCATTATCAAGCTTAGAAGCGTGTTGTTATGCACTCTCATTGCTTGAAGATAATAATGAGAAATATCTAGCACTGTTATCAAGTTTTGATAAGTTTAATCAAATGCAGTTATCACTCAAATCTCCCATTAAAGCTAGTTAAAGGATGTATATGTCGTTAAAAATATGCCGAGTTATAGGACTAAGTGTGATACTCACACTTGTTCAGTCAAGCACTTATGCTCAGCCAGTTAACATTGCCTCACTTCAAGAAGACAGAGAGCCAGAAGCGGCGACAGGCGTTGCAAAAAATTCAGCAATCACCAGTGATAAATTTATGGTGGTGGCGGCAAACCCGTATGCAAGTCGTATTGGATATAATATTTTAAAGCAGGGCGGTACAGCCATCGACGCTGCGATTGCAGTACAGATGGCGTTAAATTTAGTGGAGCCTCAATCATCTGGCATAGGGGGCGGCACCTTTATTTTGTATTGGGATAATGCCAATAAGAAGTTAACCACGTTTGATGGCCGAGAAACTGCGCCACATTTGGCAACGTCTGAATTGTTCTTGGATAAAAATGGCCAGGCGATTTCGTGGATAAAAGCGGTTGTTGGTGGACGTTCAGTTGGTGTACCTGGTGTTTTGTCTGCACTAAAACAAGCACATCAACAGTACGGAAAACTGCCGTGGAAATCCTTGTTCTCTGACGCTATTAAGCTGGCTGACAGCGGTTTTAGGGTTTCTCCTCGACTGCAAAAACTCGTTGAAATGGAGTTTAACCCAGGTATTACAGAGCTTTCGGAAATTAGAGATTACTTCTTTCCTGATGGTCATGCTGTACAAGCTGGCGACAAGTTAAAAAACCCAAAACTGGCGAACGTTTATCGAAGTATTGCAAATGAGGGAATTGCGCCATTTTACCAAGGATGGATTGCAAAAAAAGTGGTGAACGCGGTACAACATGCTGAGGTAGCTCCAGGCTTGTTAACGCTTGAAGATATGAAAAACTATCGTGCTATTGAACGACCTGCAGTATGTGGCCCTTATCGTCAATACCGTATTTGTGGCATGGGGCCACCAAGCTCTGGTGGCGTTGCGGTTATTCAAATCTTAAGTCAATTGGCACCATTTAAGCTTTATCAGCGACAGTTTGAAGACGTGCAAACTGTGCATTTATTTACCCAAAGTTCGCGCTTAGCGTTTGCTGATAGAAATAGATACTTAGCTGATGATGATTTTGTCAGCGTACCCGTTCAAGGGTTAACGGCACCAAGCTATTTACAGCAAAGGTCTAAGCTTATCAATATTCATCATGACGTAGAGAAAGCGCAGCCTGGCAGCCCAGTTGGAGCACTTGCTTTGGCAGATGATTCAGCGATGGAGTTACCGTCTACCAGTCATATTTCTATTGTTGATCAATATGGTAATGCCGTGTCTATGACCACTAGTATCGAGATGGGCTTTGGCTCGGCAGTCATGGTGGAAGGTTTTATTTTAAATAATCAGTTAACTGATTTTTCTCTTGCGCCTAAGGTCAATGGAAAATTAGTTGCCAACAGGGTAGAGCCACTAAAAAGACCTAGAAGCTCAATGGCACCAATGATGGTTTTTGAAAAAGATGCGTTAAAAATAGTGGTTGGCTCACCTGGTGGTAGTCGTATTATTGATTATGTTGCACAGACCATTCTGGCAATGCTTGACTGGCAGTTAGATCCACAAGAAGCAATTAATTTGCCTAAAGTTACTAACAGAAATAACTTCACGACGCTTGAACAAGGTACATCGATTGTTAAGCTTGCCTCGGGTTTAGAGGCGAAAGGGCATCAGGTTAAAGTTCGCGATTT
>JBNKXM010000066.1:0-7938 GCA_050300315.1 Thalassotalea sp.
ATTATTCTGATGGACGTACAAATGCCGGTCATGGACGGTGTTCAGGCGATGAAAAAAATTAGAGCCTTGGGTTATCAGCAACCGATAGTGATGCAAACAGCCAATGTGTTAGAAGATGAAATAGCACGCTATATAGCGTTAGGAGCCAATGCCCATATTGCTAAACCTGTTGATGTTCATCGTTTATTTTCAGTACTTAGTCAGCAGTTATTAGGCAGCTAAGCACTCACGTAGACTATTTGCTTACCAGTAAAGCCGCCATTAAGTTGCGTTTGCAATGCTTGTGAAACGTCTTGAGCAGTAAAATCAATCTTAGTGATCTGTGGAAATTTTAGTGTGCCTTTTTCAACATTTTCAATCAATTGATTACTCATAAAACTCATTCTTTGCTGGGCACATAAGCTATTAGCAAGCCAGGCTCCCGCGAGAGAAACAATACTGATGTTGGGCGCTTTACGAAACATCTGGGTTTGCTCAAATTGAGGTAAAGGATTCAGGCAGGCAATGCGACCACAAAAACGCATAAGTTCAATATTTCGTATTGTTGACTCGCCGCCGACGGTATCGAGCACGGCATCAAAACCTTGCGGGCCTAATTCACGACGGATTTTATCGCATAATTGTTTGTCGTGATAATCGAATACCGCATCGGCGCCAAGCTTTTTCACGAGTTTATGGTTGCGTTTTGATGCTGTACAAAAAACATCAGCACCACGCTGTTTGGCAAATTGAATGGCAAACTGGCCAACCGCACCAGCACCTCCATCGATTAAAATGGTCTCACCATTGGAAAGTTGCAGTTTATTCAATGCCACTAATGCTGTCATGCCCGCACAGGGTAGAGTTGCAGCCTCAATTGCCGAAATACAATTTGGTACCACTGAAACTGCAAAATTAGGCACAGTGGCGTATTGGCATAGCACGCCTTGCTTAGCCAAATTAGCGTGCCACATGACGCGATCGCCGACATTAGGGAAACAACCTTTTTGAGCTTGAACAACAATCCCGACCGCGTCTAAACCGAGAATATGGGGGTATTGCCATTGGCAAAACCCCTGTTTAGCAAAATAACCATCAATTGGATTTAGGCCGACATATTCAATTTTGATCAATATTTCATGGTCAGCGCATTCTGGCACGGGTATTTCAACGTCAGTTAGACAAATTTCTTCACTTGGCCGTGGTAAAACAATCGCATGCATTGTTTTTGGGATAGTGTTTTCGGTTAAAGTGACCGTCGCAGACATTAATAAACTCAATTCTTAAAGGGTTGCTAGTGCGTAACTCCATCGGCCGTTAAATGCCTGATAGGTGTTAATTTTGGCAAGTAACGACGAAATTGTCGAGTCAACAGCATTTTCTTGCGCTATTAAAACATCACGACGCGCATCTAACAACTCTAAGTATGGAATTTGTCCCTCTTGATACATTGCATTTGCTTGTGAAAATGCGTTGCTGGCAAACTGATAGCGTTGTTGAGCGAAGTGCTGTTGATCTATTTGTTTGCTAAGCCACTGTAGAGATAGCTCACTTTCAGTGATCGCTCTAAGCACTGTTTGTTGATAGTTACTATAAGCGGCCTCACTTAGATAGTGCTGTGCATCGCGTTGGGCAAGCAATGCCGGATAGCTTAATAATGACCATTCTATTTGAGGTGCTACTTGCCATTGATGTTTTGTATTATTCAGGTTGCTATTTCCTAAACTAATCACACCAACAAAAGCTGATAAACTGATATCAGGTAACAATGCTTTACGTGCCGCGACACTGAGCGAGTTAGCTTGGCTAAATTCAAACAGTGCAGCGCTGATATCGGGACGTAATGCCAAAGCCTGATTAGGCTCTGCAAGGCTAACATCAAACGTTTCATCAAAGATTTTCTGCTCGTCAGCCAAAGATAGGTCAGCGGTTAAACGACCAGTTAATAATGCTAGCGTTGCCGCATCTCTATATTGAGCGTAGGCAATAGCAGGTATTAGCGCCTGCTGTTGGCTAAGCTGGGCTTGTGTTCGGTTTAGATCTAGCTCATTAGCTAAACCTTCATCGACTTGCGCTTGCAATACGCTAATGCTTTGTTTTAACGCATCAACTTGCATGGTGATTATCTGATGTTTCTGTTTGTTACCTTGATAACTGATATAGCCTTTGACAACGGAAGCAACAATTGCTGTTTTAGCGGCACGTAGCTGCTCCGCTTGACTCATCGCCTGTGCGTTGGTTGCATCGACTAATGCTGAGATACGACCAAATAAATCTAGTTGCCAGTTTGAGACAAGGTTCGCGCTGGATTCTCTGTTGTTGGTATTACCTAATTTACCGCGAGTAGCCGTTATTTGTGTGCTACCTTGTGGCAAGAAATCAGCTTGTTGCTTATCCAATCGTGCCAAGGCACTTTGCAACTGCAATTGACTGGTTTTTAAATCATGATTCATGGCAAGTGCGTCATCGACCAAATGATTTAATTGCGCTGAATTGAGCTGCTGCCACCAATTGATTTCGTCTTGACCCGTTAGCTCAGTTGCTATTTGGCTGTCGGCAACAAAAGTTTGTAATAATTGCTGATGTTGCTGGGGATCAATACCGGACGCACATCCCGCTAGTAAACTAGTGACTAACAGCATATTGACTGAAAGCTTAGTCATGAGCATTTTCCTTTATTGTTGAAGCTTGGTTGTTTTTCGTGACTAACATATAAAATACTGGTGTAAATAAAAGTCCGAAAGCGGTTACTCCTATCATGCCTGAAAATACGGCGTTGCCCATGGCGTGACGCATTTCTGAACCCGCACCAGTTGCAAGTACTAATGGCACTACGCCAGCAGTGAAGGCAATTGATGTCATTAGTATTGGTCGTAAGCGCATGCGACAAGCGGCAATAATGGCTTCTAAATGCGATAAACCGTGTTGGTTTTGGTCTTTGGCAAATTCAACCATTAAAATGGCATTTTTAGACGCTAAAGCAACCAACACAATTAATGCGATTTGCGTAAAAATATTGTTATCTGAACCCACTAACCAAACCCCGAGTAATGCCGAGAAGATTGTCATAGGTACAATCAGAATAATGGCTAATGGTAAGCGTAAACTCTCATATTGCGCGGCTAGTACCATAAATACTAACAACACAACTAATGGGAAAACATATACCATGGTATTGCCAGCTAAAATTTGTTGGAAGGTTACTTCGGTCCACTCATAGGTAATGCCTTTGGGTAAGGACTCGTGCAAGATCCCCTCAATCGCTTTTTGAGCTTGATCTGAGCTATAACCTGGCGCTGGACTGCCATTTAATTCTGCACTTGGATAACCATTATAGTGCATAGCGCGATCAGGCCCCGTGGTTGGTGTGACCGTTAATACTGAGCCTAATGGCACCATATTACCTTGGCGATTACGTACTTTTAAGTTAAGGATTTGCTCCGGATCTTGGCGAAACTCAGCCTCGGCTTGCGCCTTAACCTGATAAGTACGACCAAACATATTAAAATCATTGATATAGACTGAGCCTAAATACACTTGCAAAGCATTGAAAACCTCATCGAGCGCTATCCCTTGGATCAAGGCTTGCTCTCGATCGATATCAATATCCATTTGTGGTACTTGAATGCGAAAGCTTGAATATAAGCCCATTAGCGCACGATCTTTTCGCGCTTTACCTATTACCGCTTGTAGGCTATTAAACAGCGCTTCATAGCCTTTATTGCCACGATCTTCTATTTGTAATTTAAAACCACCTGTGGTGCCTAGTCCTTGGATAGGTGGCGGTGGAAACACGGCAACGAATGCTTCGTCGATTGCAGCAAAGCGTTGATTCAACTGTCCAGCTATTGCCATTGCTGACATACTAGGATCTTGACGTTCTTTAAACGCTTTTAATGGTGTAAAGACGATGGCACTGTTTGGACTATTGGTAAAACCGTTAACCGATAAACCAGGAAATGCAACGGTGTGGGCAACACCTGGCACTTGTAACGCGATTTTTTCCATTTCTTGAACCACAGCTTGTGTACGATCTAAGCTTGCGGCATCAGGTAACTGTGCGATTGCCACTAGATATTGTTTGTCTTGTGCAGGAATAAAACCACCGGGTACCGCATCAAACAATTTTACCGTTGTGCCTAATAAGGCGAGGTAGGCGAGTACAACAAACAAGCTCATACGTATTAACTTTTGTACCAGTTTTTCATAACCAGTAGCACTGCGGTCAAATAAGCGGTTAAATGGTTTGAATAACCAACGACCAAACAAGTGATTTAATACCTGAGTTAAGCGATCTGGTTTACTATCGTGCGCCTTAAGTAACAAGGCCGATAACGCCGGAGACAAGGTTAACGAATTAAATGCAGAGATCACGGTTGAGATAGTGATTGTTAATGCAAACTGTTTATAAAATTGTCCCGATAAGCCGCTAATAAAAGCGGTTGGAATAAACACCGCACATAATACTAAGGCAATAGCGATAATAGGACCGGTTACTTCAGACATTGCAACACGCGTTGCTTCTAACGGTGTTAAGCCTTTTTCAATATTACGTTCGACGTTTTCAACGACAACAATAGCATCATCAACGACAATACCTATTGCCAGTACTAAACCAAATAATGATAAGGTATTGATTGATACGCCGAGCCATTGCATGACTGCAAAGGTACCAATTAATGAGATAGGTACAGCAATCAAAGGTATAATAGATGCGCGCCATGTCTGTAAAAACAAGACGACGACAATAACTACTAAAACAATCGCTTCAGCTAAGGTTTTAATTACCGCATCAATTGAATCTCGAACGAATACCGTTGGGTCGTAAACAATTTCATGTGCGACGCCAGCGGGAAAATCTTCCGCCAAACGCGTCATTGTTTCACGTACTTGATTTGATAACTCGATGGCATTCGCACCTGAGCGCTGAAAAATAGGTATAGCTAACGCCGGTTGACTGTCTAGCATGGCGCGTAGCGCATAGTTGTTTTGGCCTAAGTCGAGTCGAGCAACATCTTTTAGGCGCGTCAGTTGTCCTTGTTCGCCTACTTTAATGATCACTTGTTCAAATTCTTCAATGCTATCAAGGCGACCTTTAACATTGAGTAAAATTTGAAATTCACTGTCACTTGCCGCCGGTTGTGAGCCTAAACTACCTGCTGCAACTTGTTGATTTTGTTCACGTAGCGCGTTAACAACGTCCATTGCTGTTAAGTTGCGCGCTGCTAATGCGTCAGGATTTAACCAGACTCGCATTGAATATTGGCCGCCGCCAAACAGTTTGACATCGCCAACGCCACCTAATCGCGCTAATTGATCTTTGATATACAGATCGGCGTAGTTTGATAGATATGTGGTGTCATGACTGTTATCTGGCGAATATAAATGCACCACCATAGTAAGATCGGGTGATGATTTTTTTGCAACAACCCCTAAACGTTGAACTTCTTGGGGTAATCGTGACAAGGCACTATTAACGCGATTTTGTACTTGCACCTGTGCGCGATCTAGATCTGTACCTAAGGCAAATGTCACGGTTAGCGTCATACGACCATCACTTGTGCCTTGCGAAAACATGTAAAGCATGTTCTCTGTACCATTGATTTCCTGCTCTAAAGGTGTTGCTACGGTTTGTGCGATTACCGTTGGATTAGCCCCAGGATAATTGGCGGTAACGACCACAGTTGGTGGCACTACCTCAGGGTATTCACTGATCGGTAACTGGAACAGTGAAATGCCTCCGCCAATCAAGATGATTAACGACAATACTGCGGCAAATATTGGTCGTTGAATAAAGAAGTGAGAAAATTTCATCATATACTCTTATTGCTTAGCCACTAAATTATTATCGGCTGTTGAAGATAAGGTGAAGGCAATACCTGTGCTATCGATGTTCACTGTGTTTGGTGCTATTGGCATTCCTGGGCCAACACGGGCAGGACCATTTACGGCAATAACATCATCTGGTTGTAAGCCTGAGGTGATCGCTCGTAATTTGCCGTAACGTTCGCCAACCTGTACAAGTTTGTATTGCAAGACGTTATTTTCGTCGACAGTCAGCACGAAACGGTTTTTCAAATCGGTGCCGATCGCTCTATCGGGTACAATGATCTGTTCTGTTATCTGGTTGGCAGCAAGTTTGATACGGGCAAATGAGCCTGCACGCAATTGATCGTCTTCTTCTTCAAACACGGCACGAACTCTTAATGTCCCTGTGGTTGGATTAATTTGGTTATCAATGAAGTTGATATAACCTTGATAAGCAAAGTCGTCTTGTCCAACTTTTTGCATAACGACGGGTTGTTTGCTTGCGGCAGTGACCTTAGCAAAAGATTTGTTCCACGTACGTTCATCGACATCGAAATAGGCATACATGGCTTGATTCGACACTATGGTGGTTAATACACTTTGCCCCGCGAGTATATTATTACCTTTGGTAATATTGGCTCGTGAGATAATGCCATCAATCGGTGAACGAATTGCCGTAAATTCTAAGTCGAGTTGAGCTGCTTGTAATTGCGCTTGTAAAGCGTTCAATTGTGCTTTTCGTTGACGCAAAAGCGATGCTCGAGATTCTGCCTGTTCGGTTGAAATTGCTTTTCGTTCTGTTAAGCGTAGGGCACGTTTCGCTTCGCTTTGCGCTTGTTCTAATGCTGCTTGCGCACTAATTACTTGTGCTTCAAGGCTCGCGACAACAGCGGCAAAAGGTCTGTCATCAAGCTTAAATAGTAAATCACCTTGTTTAACCTGATCACCTTCATTGAACAAAATATCCTCAATAACACCTGAAACGCGAGGCTTTAATGCCACTTGTTCTGGAGATTCGATTCTCGTGGTGTAAGTGTGCCAGTTCTGTACAGGCTTAACTAATACTTGGGCAACATCGATTGGTTGCAAATGTTGTTGTGCCGCTTGTTGAACCGGCGCTTCGCTACAACCGATTAATGAGACACTTAACGCGGCGAATGTTGCCGCAAGCAGATATGTTTTCATGAGGGCTCTCCTTAGTTATGGCTGACTATGTTACGCCGTTAACCTGTCGAGAAAAATCATAGATTTTGCATTTAATTAGTGCCAAAATGGCAACAATAATTGATTTTATGGATATAGCATGGATACCACGAGTCGTCTTTTGATGTTGCTTGAAGTTGTAGAACGCGGTTCTTTTATCAAGGCAGCGGAAAGCCGTAATATCGATCGCTCTGTTATTTCAAAACAGTTGAGTCGGCTTGAAGATGAGTTAGGTGTGAGGTTAATGAATCGCACCACGCGTTCTTTTTCATTAACTGCTGCTGGCGCGGAGATGGTTAAAAAAGCCGCTGAATTACGGCTATTGCTTAGTGAAACAGTTCGCTTGGCGGAAAACTATCATCAAGAACCACAAGGTGTGTTAAAAATTACCTCTTCGTCGATTATTGGGAAACGTTATCTGCAACCCGTGATTAATGATTTCCAAAGTCGTTTTCCGCAAGTAGAAGTAGAGTTTCGCTTAGATGATAAGTTAGTTGATATTGTCTCCGAAGGGTTTGATTTGGCATTTCGTGTTGGGGAGCCTAAAGATTCAACATTAATTGCCAGAAAACTTGCCCGTAATCGTTTGCTAATTGTTGCAACCCCAGAATTTATTGAAACTTATGGCATGCCAAAAAACATTGAACAGCTGGCAGAGCTGCCTGCGGCGAGCTATACCAGTACGTCGCTGCGAGTTGAAGGGATCCGCTATTTAGATGCAAAAGGGGAGATGCAAGAGCAAAAAATCAAAAGTGTATTTCGTGCAAATGATGCGGAGGTGCTGCTGATGAAAACGCTGTCGAGCACAGTGTTTATGATAGCACCAGCATTTATCTTACAATCTGAAGTAGCGGATGGGTTGTTAGTACCGTTACTTACCGATGTTAACTTATTGGATTTTAGCGCTATGTATGCCTTGTATCCGCATCGAGATTTGCCTGTACGGAC
>JBNKXM010000067.1:0-7937 GCA_050300315.1 Thalassotalea sp.
TAATGTTCACATATTTGTGCTAATGAATGTCAACAAAAAAATATGGAGGGGTGTATGGATAATGTGGAATAGTGCACGAAGTAAAAGTGGCCACCAAGGTCATCTTTCAGAGTTAAAGCTTTTTTAACTTAATTTCTCTGCAAGAACATATCTTCACGCCAATATGTTCAGCCTGTCATATCGGTGCCAACGCCCCACATGGCTTAACATTAGACACACTGGAGCACAGTGCCAATAACTTAATTAATGTCACAGCAAGCAGTAATTCAAGCTTTAAACGCGTCAATCCCGGTGACAAAAGCAGCAGCTTGCTCTACCTGAAGGTTATCGGTGATCCACAAGCCGGTAGTAGAATGCCACTAAACCAGCCGCCATTACCTGACGAAGCGATTACTGCAATTGGCCAATGGATTGATAACGGTGCAGTGATCAATAGCAATCAAGCCCCGCTATTCATCACTAACATACAACAACAGGTACTTGCTGAACGCATTAATCTAGAGATCTTATTTAGCGTCGATGTCGATAAAAACAGTTTGACGTTTTCACAAATTTTACTCGAGGCAAACAATCAAACCATAGCAACCAAAGGACAGTTAACTTGGACAAACGATAGGTTATTAACCATAGAGCTTAGCAAACCGACCGATACAAGAGAATTCACTATTATTTTAAACCGCAATGCGATTAGCACTGTCTTTAGCAAATATGGCCAACCGCTTGATGGTGATCACGACGGTTTCCCCGGAGGAGAATTTACTTATGTTGCAACGTATTAATCTACTTTTATTAATAGCTATACTGATTTTTTCCCAAGATTTATCAGCAGAACCCTACCTCGCCTACATGAAAAACATGAAATGTAGTGCATGTCATGTTAATCCCGATGGCGGTGGACTTAGAAATGAGTTCGGTAATATTTTTGGTCACGCCTTACTACCAGGTAGAACCTCCAGTGCAACCACTGCTAATATAGGCAAGTTAAATGACTACTTTCAACTGGGCGGTAACTTTCGCAGTAATATTGAATATGTAAAAGATGATGCTGAAAATAAGAGTGCGACCTTTGAAATCAATTCTGCTCAGCTTTATTTAGCGCTAAATATCGAAGAAATGGGGCTAACCTTTTATCTCGACCAAAAAATTGCTCCCGGCTCTGCACTCAATCGCGAAGCCTTTGTGATGTATAAATTTGCGGCAAACTCATTTGTAAAAATAGGTAAAATGTACACACCCTTTGGTATTCGATTAGAAGATGATAGCGCTTTGATTAGACAGGTCACTGGATTCAACTTCGATAGTAGTGACAATGGTATCGAACTAGGTTATGAGTATAACAATAGCTTAGTTAACTTTTTTATCAGTAATGGAACCAGCGCGGTAAACAATGATGATAACGACTTTCTGTATGGAGTTCGTGGCGAGTACTTATTTACTAATGCCCGAATCGGTTCTACGCTAGTATTAAACGATCGCAATGAAGGTCAGCAAAAAATTGTCAATATATACGGCGGTTATACATGGGGAACTGTTGCGTTATTAACCGAGTGGGATTGGATAGAAAACGAACAGTTAAATAGTGCAAACATAGAACAACTGGTGGGTTTGTTAGAAATTGATTATCAATGGATGCAAGGATTAAATTTTAAGCTTTCCGCTGAATATTATGACCCTAACTTAAATATCGATGAAGATCATGAAACGCGTTTTTCATTTATTGCTGAATATACACCACTATCACACGTTCAGCTGCGAGCAGGCGTAAGGATTGCAGACAGCATTCCTCAATTTGAGCACAGAAATAATGACACTTTTTTCATCCAAACCCATTTTTACTTCTAAGCAAAATGATGAAATTAGAAAATCCAAGGCAAACGTTGTATTGGTGAAGGCAAATGGAATGAATCCACTAGAATTAACGGCTTTATTAGCACGAACTGCATTAAATGACCAGAATGCATTTGAACGTTTATATGGCTTAACCGCAGCTAAGCTCAATGCCATTGCTTATAGAATCGTACATAACCATGAAACGGCGCATGAGGTACTACAGGAAGCGTTTATTCAAATTTGGCATAACGCAGCCAATTATAGGAGTGACAAAGCTGAACCTTTTACTTGGATGGCGGCCATAGTACGTTATCGTAGCTATGACCGCATACGTAGCGAACAACGACATCATGACAATCAGCAGATCATTGATGAAATTGATAATATTGAACAAGTGTCCCCCAGCACGCAAAAATCAATCTCTGTCTGTGAAATAGGGCAAGAATTAGAAGATTGTCTCAATCAACTGGAAGATAGCCATCGACGTGGTATTTTAATGGCTTACTATTATGGCTACAGCCGAGATGATATTGCTGCAAAATTAGCTACGCCACTTAACACCGTAAAATCATGGCTAAGACGCGGATTAGTGAGGTTACAACAATGTCTGGAGCAATGATGAGATATCAAAACCTTGAACTGGTTGAACACCTTGCCCATCAATATGTTTTAGGCACGCAGTCCCTACTGGTCAGAAAACGTATTGCACGTTTAAGAATACAATACCCCCAGCTAGACGAGCGAATTTATTTTTGGGAACAAAAATTATCAGTATTACATGATAACACTCCCGATTTACCGCCCACGCCAGCAAATTGGAACAATATAAAAAATAGACTAGGCATTAACGACATTAAAAGTAATAGCAAAAATTGGCTTGCAGGTACGAGAATTTATCAGTTACTCAGCGGTTTCTCTATCGCTGCAATGGCGGTGATGTTCGTACTTTTGTCACCACTAAAAAATAATGATCCTTTAAGTTATATCGCGGTAATGAATGACAATCAGCAACACCCTCAACTTGTTGCGGCAACTTATGGCAAATCTCGCATGTTACAGATTGAGTTATTATCTATTCCTCAAATACCTAACGATATGAGTTTAGAGTTATGGGTTACATCAAAAACAGATAAGCAAGCACGAAGTCTCGGAGTGTTATCAACCAATAATAAATTAATTAATCGGCAATTAACCGAGGCAGAATGGCGGTTAATCAAAGATTCGCAAGATCTATTACTGACTGTAGAAGAAAAAGGTGGTTCACCAATGGGGGAACCCATGGGTGAATTGATCGCTAAAGGTTTATGTATTCGCATGGCAGCTTGGCAGGATGAAGCTTAATGAGAGTGTTATTAATATTGATATTAGTTTGGCAACTTCCTACTGCTGTAGCAAATGATTGGGATTATGATTTTGCTTTTCGTTTACGCCACCAACAAGTTAATGATCAATGGTTAAAAGATGCAACGGCAGATACTCTGCTTGCTCGAGCGACCATTCATTGGCAGATAGACGATGAATGGCAACTCCTTGGTCAATATGATCAAGTGTTGGCGCTAGATAAAGATGACTATAACTCCGTTACCTACTGGAACGATCATTCCCCTATCCCAGATCCCCCAGGCGGTGAGTTAAATCAGCTACATATCAACTGGCAATTATCGGCTAACTGGCAGGCTCGCCTTGGTCGACAACAATTGTCATTTAACAATGAGCGCCATGTTGGAGGAGCGTCCTATTGGCAAAATGAGCAAACATTTGACGCGTTAAGCTTAATATATCAAGATGGTCTCGGCTTAAATATACATTACAGCTATCTTGACAAAGTACATCGAATTTTTGGTGATGACAGTAATCAAAGATTACCCCCATCAGACGACCGTTATAAATACGTTTGGCTACGCCCACTTAATCAATTAGGTATTCATCAACATCAAAGCCATTTAATCAACATCAACTATCAAATATCTCCAAACATTGCACTTACCTCATTTGCCTATTTAATAGACAACTTAACTCAGCCGTTATGGTCAAGCGACACGTTTGGAATACGTGTTGAAGGCTCAGCCAAACCAGAAAAAATTAAATTTAACTACAATCTGGAAATAGCGAGGCAGCAAGCGGGAAACAATCATCCTGTTCATTATCAAACCTGGTATTTCGCCAGTGAAATTGGCATTCAATACCAAAGCCACCGTTTTGATCTGGGGTATGAATATTTAGGAGAAGATAATCAGCAAGGATTTAACACCAGTTTGGCAACCAACCATAAATTTTTGGGTTGGGCAGATATCTTTACCCGATATAACCTTGCCAATGACATTAACGATAAGTATTTATCTTACGCTGGACGCAACGGTAAAATCCGCTGGAATTTAGTTGCGCATAGATTTGATAATAACAGTGAGCACCTTGTTATTGGCAATGAACTCGATTTAGAACTTGCTTGGCGCTATAACCGAAAATTAGAACTTAAACTCCTCGCGGCAAAATATCAGGCCAAAGAAGGAAGTCCTGTCGCTTTGGCAGCTAATTACGATCTATCAACCTGGATGGTAGCCATCACTTACAATCTATAATGACTACTTCCAATCATCAGCATTACCGTCATGACTAATCACTATGCCTTCTTGCTGATCATAAAAATCGTACAACTCATCGGGCATTGGGTTTTGCCTTACATCTAAAAACTCCAGCTCTTTTAATCCAGTTATTGCAAGATCTTTGAGTTTGTTGTCAAAAAAATACCCCGTTTTTAATTTAACTAACGGACTAATATCTAACAATTCCAATTGGTTTTGCATCAACCTGACAGTGTGCAACTGGCTTAATCCAGTTAAATTGAGTGTTTTTAGCTGGTTTCTAAATAAATACAGTTTTTTTAATCGCTTAAGATCATGTATTTGCAGACTGGTTAACTGATTATTAGCCAGATTTAATTCTTCAAGATTAATTAACTGACTAATATTTAACTGAGAAAGTTGATTATTATAAAGCGACAAAAACTGTAAATTAGTAAAATTAATCACTTCCTGTGCATCAACAATAGCCATGCTATGACACTTTAGTTTTGTTACCTGTTCGGCATTCTCCCAATGATTTTTTTCGGCTGCGCTATAAACACAATTGGCAAATGCGGGATCGTTAAAATGCATCTCTTTGATAGCAACAGCTGCATTGACCAGACAAGGAAAAATTAATGCAAACAAGCCTGTTAGTATAGTTATTGTCAAACCGATAACTTTCATATCTATCTAGCGTCAATTAGTTCATAAAATACTTAGACTTATATTAACGCAATGCTCACTATAAACAATAATTTAACCCTATATATTTAAATAAATATAAATGATTTTTATTCTTATCTTTCGCAATTATTGCATTTATCAACTATAAATTAGTAACGTTGTTTTTAATAAAATATGTGATAAATATGGATATTGCCCAGCATTTCTCAATGGACGAGCAGCAATTAAATTCGCTCATTCACATCATCCCTTCCAGTGCAATGATTGTTGATCAAACCGGTTGTATTTTACATTGCAATCAAGAACTAACGCTAACCCTTGGCTATAAACCCGGAGAGTTAGACAATCGCAATATTGAACAATTACTGCCGATAGAGTATCGCAGTGCTCATCATTCACTTATGCAACAATTTTTAAAGTCGCCCGCAAAGCGGCAAATGGGCAAAGGTAGAGAACTCTTTGCACTAAAAAAGGATGGCGAAAAAATCCCGATAGAAATAGGCTTAAATCCGTTAAACGTTGGCGGCACTACCTTAGTGCTCGCTACACTGATCGATATTTCGGCGCGTTTACAAGCCAATCAAATGTTCAAAAATTCTGTCAGTCATGCTCCATATGGTGTACTCGTAGTGAATACCGACGGAATGATCACCTTTGCCAACGATTCGCTGTGCAATTGTTTTGGTTATCACATCGAACAATTACTCGGTGAGCCCGTTGAAATCTTGCTTCCCAAACGCTATCGCAGAGCTCATCAAAGTCTACGGAATTCTTATATTGAACAACCAACCGTAAGAATGATGGGGGTTGGGCGTGACTTAACGGCTTTGCACGCTGATGGACGAGAATTTCCGATAGAAATTGGTCTAAAACCATTTACCGATGAAAATAACAAGGAAATGATCCTTCTTTCACTTGTTGATATTACCACGCGTAAGCGCATGGAGAATGAACTCAAAGAAACCAATACCAATCTTGAAGAATTTACTTATGTCGCCTCTCATGATTTACGTTCACCACTGCGAGGCATTGCCGACTTATTAGAATGGATCAAAGAAGATTTACCGCAAGAACGTTCGCCACTAATTGACAATAATCTCAATCGCATTTCAATTAGAGTCGATAAAATGGAGAAGTTGATAGAAAATTTACTTGCCTATGCGCGAGCAGGCAATGTCCATTCAGAAATAAAAACAATAAATATCAATAGATTAATAGACGACACTTTAGGTTTAGTTGAGATACCTGAACAATTTAAAGTGACGCTTGACGTTTCTGTCGCTTCAATTAAGTCTGCGCAAACGCCATTAGAAACTATCTTACGCAATCTCATTAGCAACGCGGTAAAACATCATGACAAAGAATGTGGAACAATAAAAATTACCTGTCACAGAGAAAACAGCATGTTGCATTTTACCGTCTGCGATGACGGCCCGGGTATACCTACAAGTGCTATGGATAGGATTTTTAGATTATTTCAAACGGTCACTTCTTCTGAAAGGGGTTCCTCAGGAATTGGTTTATCGGTATGTCGACGCTTAGCTGAAACTCACGGCGGGCGCATTTCTGCAAACAATAATAATGAGCAGCTAGGTACTACTTTCCATTTATGGTGGCCACGTTTCATAAGGAAAGATACTCATGATTAAAAATCTTAGCATTCTCTTGGTAGAAGATGATGACGTTGCCGCAGAGTCGGTCACACGAAGCCTTGCTAAAATAGCCCCTGACATTCCAATTGTCATCGCAAATAATGGCAAGGAAGCGCTTGATATACTACAGACTGATGAACAACACTCTTCCTTACGTCGCCCTTTTCTTGTGCTCTTAGACCTCAACATGCCGGTAATGAACGGCTTGGAATTTTTAGAAGAAGTGCGCCAATCAAGCACTTTGAAGGATCTTGTTATTTTTGTCTTAACGACATCAGATGCAGAAACTGATCGTACTCAAGCTTATTATCATAACGTTGCTGGTTATATGGTGAAATCTGCTGTTGGCCCACAATTTTCTAAACTTGCAGCACTTTTACTTAGCTATCAAAAAGCCGTCGAAATGACACCGTAATTTTTATATAAGGAAGTAGAAAAAATGGACGCGTGTGGATTAAAGTTACTTGTTGTCGATGATGACGATGTTGATAGAGAAAAAATACGTCGTATGTTGAATTCTGTTGATTTTACAGCATTCATTGAAGAAACCTCAACCGTTGATGATTCGATTGCGATAATGGAAAAAAGCAGATACGACTGCATTATTGTTGATTACCGTTTAGGTAAAGAAGACGGACTCACCTTAGTGAATCAAATCCGTAATCGATTAGCAATAGACTGCGCGGTGATCGTCATTTCAGGACTCGGTGATGAAGAAGTTGCCGCTGAAGCCATGCGTTTGGGAGCCAATGATTATCTAGTAAAGAGTCACTTAAAGGCAAGTCAGTTATTAACTGCGATTTTAAATGCAATTAATAAAGCCAAACATGAACAAGAAATCAATAATTTAGCGCATTATGATAGTTTAACTGGTTTAGTTAGTCGTCCACTCTTGTTAGATAGATTACGACAATCAATCAAACATATTAATCGACAGCAAAAGTTAGCCGCGTTAGCTTTCATCGATTTAGACCATTTTAAACCGGTAAATGACAGTCATGGCCACGAAGCTGGTGACTTTGTGCTGGTTGAAATTGCCAAAAAATTAAAAAAAACGTTGCGCACAAGTGACACTATTGCACGCATTGGCGGTGATGAATTTGTCCTCTTACTTGATGATATTGAAGATATTCAAGAGTGTGAAGCCCTACTAAAGCGTGTGCTGTTGATCACCAGTGTGCCAATTCAATTACCCAACCAATGTTTT
>JBNKXM010000068.1:0-7914 GCA_050300315.1 Thalassotalea sp.
AGTATCCCGATCCGGAACCCGATCTCGACCAGATCGTGATCCCGGATTAGCCAGGCCATACAACCGCTCAATTAAAAAGCACTGCCGAGGACAACTACACTCAGCAGTGCTTTTTTCTGCGCTACTTTGGCTCGTGGGGGCAATTCAAAATAACGTTGTCCAGCATTTGGCAAAGGGAAACCTGCTTGATGATCTAGCCATTGCCAACCAATGCCATTAGGATTACCGCCATAAGCAGGTGGTGACAGCATTGCTTCATAAATATCAATAATAAGCATATTTAGCCAACTTTTACCCGCCGATGAAGTGCTGATTTCTCTAAGCATCTCTTCTTTCGCTTCATCTTCGAGTTCGATAAAGTTTTTCTGCAACTTACTGTTGGTATAACCGTTGAGCCAACCAACCCCCTGATAAACAAAGTCTATTTCTTCTTGCTCGGTAGGTTGTTGATGAACTAACTGATAAAGATAGAAGGTTGCATTGATAGACTTTGCTCCAGGTCCAGAGTCAGACTCAGGTAATAAATGCATTAACACGGCATCGAGCGTTTGCCATTTTAACTCAGTTAACGCTTGTTGAAATGCATGCTGAGTTTGATTTGTTATCGCAAAACTAAAAGGAGACAACGAAGCGATTGCTGAAGCACCGGCTGCTGATTTTAATAACTGCCGACGAGAAAGCTTCTTTGCTAACCATTTTGGTTTATTGAAAGCTGTACCATGCAAAAACAAGTTACTCATTCAGTGGTTACCTTAGGCGCTAACTTAGCAATGTTTGCACTATTATTTTTCAGTTGCCAGTCATCCAAAAACGTTAACCAAGCTTGACGAGAATACTCGCTAGCTTCTAGTAACTCTGCGGTGTCTTTTGATAACAACATTTTGCCCTCGCCAGTTGAAACATACATATGAGGATAGCCTAATACTGGCGGTAATGATTTCATAAATTCACTGTTTTCATTAGTGTCACTGACACTGACTTTCAACAAAACAAAATTTTGATGCAACTTTTGATAAACATCGGGATTTTCAGCTAAAAACGCATCCATTTTATGGCACCAAGCGCACCACTCACCGCCTATTTCGATTAAAATATTACGCTTTGTTTGTTGAGCAAGTTTGATTGCCGCTACCGCGTCTTTAAACGGATCGGTGTTTTCATCATAACGTTTACTATAACTTGGTAAATCAGCTAACGAGAAATTATCAGCAACAGAGAAATGACTCACGCCATACATTAATAAAATACTGAACAAATAACCGACTATTTTCATTATGAAACCTGTTAAATAAAACTTGATAAACAAGACCCTTTAAACAACAACTATATTTCAAAATTCTTTGCCCGTCATTATGTCAATATGACCCGTATCCGACTATAATGCGCACAATTATTTTTCTGATAAGGATTACACCATGCGTCCAAGTGGCAGAACATTAGGTCAAATTCGTCCCGTAACCATTACTCGTCAATTTACTTCTCATGCTGAAGGTTCCGTTTTAATCGAATTTGGTGAAACAAAAGTTATTTGTACTGCCTCGGTTGAAGAAGGTGTACCTCGTTTTTTAAAAGGACAAGGAAAAGGTTGGGTTACTGCTGAATATGGCATGTTACCGCGCTCAACACACACCCGCATGAGAAGAGAAGCAGCTAGCGGCAAACAAAGTGGTCGCACGCTTGAAATCTCTCGCTTAATCGCACGTTCACTCAGAGCAGCCGTAGATTTAGCCGCCTTAGGTGAAAATACTATCAGTATCGATTGTGATGTTATTCAAGCCGATGGTGGTACACGTACTGCGTCAATTACTGGTGCCTGCGTTGCGTTGGTTGATGCATTAAACTATATGCGCGCCAAAGACATTATTAAAACCAATCCGTTAAAGCACATGATAGCGGCGATCTCAGTTGGTATTTACCAAGGTGAAGCGGTTGCAGACTTAGATTATCCAGAAGATTCTGCCGCAGAAACCGACATGAATGTGGTGATGACAGATACCGGCAAACTCATTGAAGTACAAGGTACAGCGGAAGAAGAGCCGTTTAGTTTTGATGAAATGCAAGAAATGCTAACCTTAGCGAAACATGCGATCAACGAACTATTTGATGTCCAAAAAACGGCATTAAGTTAAACGGAGAGAACAATGAAAGACTATCAACGCGAATTTATTGAGTTTGCTCTTGAAAAACAAGTGTTAAGATTTGGCGAATTCACCTTAAAGTCAGGACGTACCAGCCCTTATTTTTTTAATGCTGGACTATTTAATACTGGTAGAGATTTAGCTCGTTTAGGCCGTTTCTACGCGGCGGCATTAGTTGATGCAAAGATTAATTTTGATCTGCTGTTTGGCCCTGCATACAAAGGTATTCCGATTGCTACCACTACTGCGGTTGCCTTAGCCGACCATCATAATATTGATATTCCATACTGCTTTAACCGCAAAGAAGCGAAAACGCATGGTGAAGGTGGTAACTTAGTTGGTTCTCCACTTGAAGGCAAGGTTATGCTTGTTGATGATGTGATAACCGCAGGTACAGCGATCAGAGAATCAATGGAGCTCATTCAAGCAAACAATGCGATTCTTTCTGGCGTATTAATTGCGCTAGACCGTCAGGAAAAAGGTCAAGGTGAACTCTCTGCGATTCAAGAAGTTGAGCGTGATTTTTCTACTCAAGTGATTTCTATCATTACCCTGGCAGATCTGATCAGCTATTTAGAAACACAACCTGAAATGGCTACTAGCTTGGCTGCTATCAAAAAATACCGAGAAGATTTCGGTATCTAACAGTAAAATGGCTCGTTGATTAATACCTCAACGAGCCTTAACTGCACTTAGTCAATTCATATTTAGTAGTGATAAATTTTCACAAACAATTTTGCTGATTTCTCTTTTATTGCATATGCTTAGACAATAATAAATAATTGCCGAGATACGTTTGTCATGCATAGAGCCATACTGCTGTTTTGCTTAATCGCCTGTAACAGTATCGCTCAATCTAAAATCACGTTTTCTGAACAGCTCTTTTTAGATCATTATAATCAACTCAAGCAATTAACATTACAATCTCCCGCAAAAGCATTAAAACATCTTGATCAATTGCTTGATTTATATGAAGAACAAATAACCCCTATTCAACGGGTAAAATTATTGTTTATCAAGGCTGAAAATCAAATAGCTCTTGAGCAAATAGAACAAGCGTTTGATACCTTGAGCCAAAATAAACAATCAATTGATGAGCTTAACCTAAGCGACCAGCCTTACTATTACTACACGCTTTCCGCTAAAGCGTTCGACCATTTAGCCATGTATAATTTAGCGATGGCAAATTATCTCTCCGCTTATGAGTTAGCACTTGCCATTGAAGACGATGAAAAAACTATTGCTACTCAAACCAGTGTCGGCAAAGGATTTGTTAATTTAAAGCGCTATGAAGAAGCAAGTTACTTCTTTGATATTGTCGAACAAAGTGCAAAGAAATCTGAAAATATAAACCAAATATTGGCATCGCACATCAATCAAGGGATCCTTGACTATTACCAAGAAAAATACTCAGACGCCGTTCAACACTTCGAACAAGTACTAGCGGATCATCAAACAAATAAAAATGTTAACCACGCATCTGAAGCGTACTATTGGTTAGCAAAAATCAATCTCATGCTAGGTAATTATCAACAAGCCAAGCAGCAATTAGAACAATCATTATTGAACAACCACAGTGCTGCTTTACACCGATTCTCTATCAAACTTGTTGAAACAGAATTAGCGATTGCCGAAGAGCGATATCAAGATGCCCTTTCTTTACTTAATCAAATAGAAAACCAAGTCAAGCAACATAATTACCATAGTCTTTATGACAATATTCTATTATTGAAAAAACGCATCTTCCAAGAAACGGGCGACACGCAGCAAGCACTCACCGCCGTTGAACAATACATTGCCAATAAAAATCACCTTGAACATTTAAGATCTCGCGTTGGTTTATCACATTACATCGCACAAATAGAACTAGCGGGTAAAGAATTAGACATCATGAACCTAAAGCGGGAAAAAGAATTAGCAGCTGAAAGGGCAAAAGCAAGCCGTTTATTAACGATAGTAGTGACAAGTTCAAGTAGTTTGATCATTGTCATCACCTTAGTCTTTCTCATCAGTAATCGTAAAAAAAACAATCAGCTGATAAAATTTATCGACAAATTACGCAGCACCCAAAAAGCGCTAGTTGCATCCGAGAATATGTCAGCATTAACAACATTAGTGTCTGGCATGGCTCACCAGCTTAATACGCCATTAGGCATAGTTATCACCGCAAATTCAATTATGAAGGACAAGATAGCGGAATTAGCCCAACAATTTACTGACAAGAAACTCAATCATTCGGCCATGGAAGAGTTTATTGACAGCGCAACAGACACGCTAAAATTAACGGAAAAAAATAGTGAGAAGGTTGCCGGACTAATTAGCCGATTTAAATTAATTTCGGCAAAATTAGAAGGTTCTGAAGCCAATGATTTTCAAGTAGTAAGTTTTCTTAACGAAAAGTTGGAATTGCTTAAAAATCAATATCACAACAAATTTACTTATGATGTCAGTGGTGATGACGTCATGATCAATAATTATCCCGATGTTCTGCTAAAAACACTCGAGCAGCTGGTTGAAAACAGCTGTTACCACGGCGTTAAAAAGGACGAATCGATTCACATTATGCTAACCATTGTAGATCAAGTACAGCAAGTGGAAATTCATTACCAAGATAACGGCAAAGGTATAGCACCAGAAAAGATTAATAAGATATTTAACCCTTTCTTTACCACAAATACCATGCAAGAAAGTCTTGGTCTAGGAATGAATATTGTTTACAACTCAGTAGTTGAATTGATGCAAGGCAATATACGCTGTCAAATGTCTGCAAGAGGCGCTAACTTTTTTATCAGCCTACCAAAATCACTATCAGCAAAGACAATTATTGAAGAAGCAATTGAATTAAATGATTAAGCGGTTAACTCAAATTGGGAATTTGACGGTTTTTCATACGCGTGATTAATATCTGCGTAGAAGTTTTCGATACGATGTGCTCGCGCATCAATAGCTTGTGTTCTATCTGGTACTATCGATTGTTGAGACGCTAAGGTTTGATTAATAAACTGATCAAAATCATTTTCAGTTTCTACAGCCCCACTCTTCTCGAAACTATCACGATTTTTTGTATGAGTAGATTCTGGAAAATTACTACTGGTGGTGCTTTCATCTTCACTCGCACCTGTGATTTGCTCTAGTAGCTGACTTTGTGCTTGCGCAATAATTCGCGCGGCAGAATTGGCAACGCGCATATCCTGAATCGATGGGTTAGCAGGAGCAAGTGCTGCATTATACACCTTTTGCATCTTGGTAATTGTTGCTCTGGGGTTCCCTTTTACCGTACCCAGATCAACCGATACTTCACCTTCGACCGCATATTTTTTACCATCAGGACCCACTTCAAAACTATATGAAGGAGAACCAGTTGCCACACCACCAGCCGACATGTGCGCTTGCTCGTGCGCTTTAACTTCTCTATCTCTCGCTCTTAGTTCAGAGATTTTCTGTTGTTGCGCTAACTCTTCTGCTCGCTGTTTATCTTTGGTAGATGAATCATCACTTATCGTTGATTCTTTGTCTTGGGAATCAGCGTCTTTTGACTGCTCTCTTTGCTCAGACGAGCCAGAGTCTTCATCACTTATGGTCGAATGCTGCTCAGCGATTTTTTTCTGGATCTCAGCAAAATCTATTTGCTGATTTTGCTGCGCTGGCGTTCTTGCCTTTTCTCGCTCAGAAGCAACACCTTTTTCTGACGCTGACTGTTGAGCCGCTGCAGGTTGAGTGATCACTTCACGTTGATGATTTTCACGCCTTAACGCATCCGTCGACGGATTAGTGACCGTCGGGATCGGAATTGCTGTTGTGTGGGGCGTGATATTCACGGTCTAGACACTCACATCCAATAACGTACCAAGATTCTCATCGGCAGACTCAACAACTTTTGCTGATGCTTTCGCTTGATATTCAGCAACTTTTAATTCAACGATGGATTGGTTTAAATCAGACAAATTACCCGCTGAGCTATTCTCTTTTACGGTATTGTCGTTTGTTTCTTGACCGATAGAAAAATCTTCAGCGCTATAAGCTGTTGATTCTGCTATACTTGCGGCAGCGTTATTGGCAGTTTCAGTGGCTTTTTGAAAACCTTGCACACCGGCACTAAAAGCTGATTGAATTTCCATACTTCTTTACCTCAATATCTGAATAACACCAAAAATAACTAAACTTACTACGGCATTGGCTTCAGCAACGGATATTAACGTTAATTTACTTGGTTAATTATTAATCAAAACGGTAAAAATGTAAAGTTTATTCACCATTCATCGCTTGTTCAATCCATTGAGATAACACGGCAACAAAGTCGTCTAAATCACTGATAAATGGTGCATGCGATGCCTTGGTAAATACATGCTGTTCGCTTTTACTTGCCAAGTGCTGCACTAAGGGCATCACAGCTTTAGGCACTAAACCATCGAGTTTGCCATACAACCTTAAAAATGGTACCTCAATATCAACTAAGCTAGCTCTTTGATCTACTTGTTCTAAAAATTGTAACGACTGATCTAACGTTTGTTTAGATGGCAGAGGATATTGCATCACAAGATCTCTGATCAGTTTGATATCATGGCGAATATGCGGACTACCCATCGCTTGAATTTTCAAAAAATTATCTATGGTTTTTTGCGTATTTTGCTCAAGTTGACGATGAAATAATGTCAAAACCTCTTGCTGAATACCTGGCCAGTTATCCTGTTCAACAAAACATGGACTACTGGCAACGGTCACTAACGCTTTTACCGCTTTTGGAAACGATAACGCTATTTGCGTTGCAATTAATCCACCAAGTGACCAACCGACATATACCGCGGGTTTTCCGACAACGGCCTGAATATGCTTTGCAATATTTTCTAAGGTATAAGGCGTTAGTACCACGTCGGCATTAATACCAAAACCAGGAATATCTACGGTGATCACTTGATAGTTATTGCGCAGCAGGTCAACACAAGGCTGCCAAACGCCTGAGTTCAATCCCCAACCATGGATCAAAACAACCGGAAGTCCGTCCCCAGTACTCGCTATTTTCAACATTTCTGCCATGCTTAATCATACTCAAATGAGCGACAGTCTATAGAAAGAACTATGCAAATGGAATTGCTGAGCAAAGGAAATTCATCCCAATTAATAAAATTCACTGAAACGATAAAAGCCGCGTACCTAGGATGGAAATTTTTAAATAGTTGTTGTGAACTATGCCATGGTACTGAGCTTGTACATCCGTTGCTTTGTCGACATTGTTTAGCTGATCTTCCTTATTTTAATATTGAACAATGCCAATATGACTTATTACTGTGGCCGGCAATTAATACGTTATTTCCTCGCAGATACTTTGACCGCTTATTATCCCTAACACCCTATATTTGGCCAACCAACAACTGGTTGAAACAGCTGAAATATCACAATCGCTTTGAGCTTGCTAATCTTCTTGGCTTCTTACTGAATAGCTTGTGGCAGCAACAAGCAAATAACAACGCAACTTCAGTGCTTTGTGTGCCTAATCACATTAATAAATGGCAAGAGCGAGGTTTCAACCAAGCTCATTTGATTGCGAAAGCATTTAGTCAGTACGCTAATTTAACGTACCTCCCCGATGCTATATTACGAATTACAGACGATATCAGTCAGGTCAACCAAAGCGGTAAACAACGACGCCAGAACCTTAAGCACGCATTTAAGTTAGCAAACGTTCATCAACTATTACCGAAAGAGGTCTTAATAATTGATGATGTTATGACTACAGGTTCGACAATGAATGCCATATCTCGATTGCTCAAGCAACACG
>JBNKXM010000069.1:0-7772 GCA_050300315.1 Thalassotalea sp.
GATGACAACGGTATTTCTATCGATGGTCACGTAGAAGGTTGGTTCGCTGACGATACGCCAAAACGTTTTGAAGCGTACGGCTGGCACGTGATTCCTGCGGTTGATGGTCACGATGCTGACGTGGTGCGTGGCACTTTGCAAAAAGATATCGCATTAACCACAGAGCGCCATGAAACAGGGATCGGCATGTTGATGGCGTTAGCTGATGTTGCTCCTGCGATGGGCATGATAGGTACGTTAATCGGTCTTGTGGCTATGCTTTCAAACATGGATGATCCAAAAGCGATTGGTCCTGCGATGGCGGTTGCGTTATTAACAACACTCTATGGCGCCTTCCTCGCTAATGTTATTGCCATTCCTATCGCCAATAAGTTGAAAATCCGTTTAGGGGAAGAGAAGTTAAACCAAGAGTTGATCCTTGACGCGGTATTAGGTATTCAAGATGGTCAAAACCCTCGGGTAATTGAAGGCTTGCTGAAAAATTATTTGGCCGAAGGTAAACGTACCATAGATACGACGGAAGAATAGAGGCGCTTATGGCAAATCCTCCAGAGTGTAAATGTCCACCACCAGGGTTACCGCCTTGGATGGGAACGTTCGCCGATCTGATGTCATTATTGATGTGCTTCTTTGTACTCTTGTTATCATTTTCTGAAATGGACGTGTTGAAATTCAAACAAATCGCTGGTTCGATGAAGTTTGCTTTCGGGGTACAAAATAAAATTGAAGTAAAAGACATTCCCAAAGGTACCAGTATTATTGCGCAGGAATTTAGACCGGGTAAACCTGAACCAACACCGATTGAAGTGATTCAACAGCAAACGGTAGAAATGACTCAGCAAATGCTAGAATTCCAAGCGGGTGATGAAACATCGGCTGGCGGTCGTCAAGAGCAACGAGGTACTGAGCGGGGTGGCCAATCACAAAGTACCGCTGATGAAATGTCGGCACAAGCGGCACAAAAAGCAAAAGATGAGCTTGAACAGGCGTCTCAAGATCAGGTTAATGAATTAGTTAAAAAAATTGCTGAGCAGTTAGATAAGCAAATTCAAGATGGGGCGATTGAGTTGGAATCGCTTGGTCAACAAATTATTATCCGCATTCGTGAAAACGGCTCGTTTCCTTCTGGATCTGCGTTTTTACAACCTAAATTTAGACCGATAATTCAAGAAATTGGTAAAATATTAAATACCATACCGGGTGAAATCATGGTTTCAGGTCATACTGACAATCAAGGTATTGCCTCAGAGCTTTTTACTTCAAACTGGGATTTATCGAGTAAACGAGCAGTGGCAATCGCGCACGAATTAGTTAAGGTTGAAGGGTTTGATCAAAGTCGCATGACAGTCGCCGGGCATGCTGACTCACGCCCTTTAGTGCCAAATTCTAATTCGCTAAATCGTCGTCGAAATCGGCGCGTAGAAATTGCGATTAATCAAGGTAAAGCTAAAGAAACTGAACCTGTCTCTGTGATAAAACAAGATAATTAACGCAAAATTTGCGTGTTAAACACAGCAATCACTTAATGAGAAAGGATCCCAACGGGATCCTTTTTTTGTTATACAGCTCTACGGCCTTAAGGTATAATGCGCGCCAATTAATTTTTAGCTATTTAATCCATCGGTATTTTTATGAAATTTATTGTTAAGTTACAGGCTGAGATCGCGATCAAAAGTCGTCCTGTACGTAAACGTTTTACAAAGATTTTAGAATCTAATATTAAAAATGTTTTACGTCGAGTCGACGAGCAAGTAACAACAAAAATCAACTGGGACAGTATCGAAGTAAATACTAAAAATAGTGACGAAAAAAATCGTCAACAATTGATTGATACCTTGCAATGTATTCCTGGTGTTGCGATGTTTATCGAAGTACAACGCATGGATTTCACCGATTTACATGATATTTATGAGAAAACCTTAGCGGTTCATGCAAAAACTATTGAAAACAAAAGCTTTTGTGTACGGGTTAAGCGCAACGGCGATCATGAATTTACTTCATTGCAGATTGAGCAATATGTTGGGGGCGGTTTAAATCAAGCGGTAGATAGCGCTAAGGTACAATTGCGTAAGCCGGATGTGACCATTAATTTAGAGGTCAAACACAATGATTTATTTATTGTCACCGATAAATATAAAGGCTTAGGCGGTTTCCCTATAGCAACACAAGAAGATGTTTTGTCTTTGATGTCAGGTGGTTTTGATTCTGCGGTTGCTAGTTTCCAAATGATCAAAAAAGGTGCGCGTACCCATTTTTGCTTCTTTAATTTAGGTGGTTCAGCTCATGAAGTGGGCGTGAAAGAAGTTAGCTACTATTTATGGAATAAATTTGGCGCCTCACATCGCATTAAGTTTTTTGCGGTCGATTTTGAGCCAGTTGTCGCAGAAATTTTAGAAAAAATCGAGAACGGCCAAATGGGCGTCGTACTAAAACGCATGATGATGCGTGCAGCAGCAAAAATTGCTGAAAAACGTGGTATTCAGGCATTAGTCACAGGAGAAGCGCTAGGGCAAGTGTCGAGTCAGACGTTAACGAATTTAAATGTTATCGATCGCGTGACTGAAACACTGATTTTGCGTCCGTTGGCGGCATACGATAAGCAAGATATTATTGATATTGCGAGAAAAATTGGCACAGAAGATTTTTCAAAAACGATCCCCGAATACTGTGGTGTGATCTCGAAAAAACCGACGGTCAAAGCAGTACTTTCAAAAGTAGAAGCTGAAGAGGCTAACTTTGATTTTTCAATTTTAGATCAAGTGGTTGAAAATACTCGTATCTTTGATATTCGCGATATCGGCGAAGCGTCTGAGCAAGAAATTCATGCGGTGGACGAAGTTGCTGATATTCCTGAAAATGCAATTATTTTAGATATTCGCAGCCCAGAAGAAGAAGATGAAAACCCATTAGACATTGAAGGTGTCGAAGTCAAACATCTACCTTTCTATAAACTGGCAACGCAATACGGCGATTTAGATCAATCGAAACAATATTTATTGTATTGTGATCAAGGTGTGATGAGTAAATTACAAGCCTTGTATTTGATCGATAACGGTTTTAATAATGCGAAGGTTTACCGTCCGTCTTGATGGGCGGTCGACGCTAATTGACTCACCTGATGAAATAACTGCGTATTTATTGGTGTGCTGATGTGACAGCGCTTGCCAAGTTGATGAATGTAACCGTTTATCTGCGCGATTTCGGTCTTTCTGCCATATAAAATATCGCTGCGCATCGATGAACTGTTTGTCTCGGTACTTTTGGCAACAGCCAAAACACGCGCCTTTACTTGTTCAAATGAAAAATCAATGCCTTGGTGCTTAGCAAGGTTAAGCACCTCGGTTAATATCTTATCAATAACTAAATCAAACTCTGGTGCCAGCAAGTGACCATTTAGGCAATTATTAATCGCTGTTAATGGGTTGATCACACAGTTAATTGCCAGCTTGAGCCATTGTTTCTCAGTGATATTCTCATGCCAACAAGTCACCGGAAGTGCGGTGTCTAGGGTGGAGACAATGTTATCAATTTGTTGTTGGGTTAATGAACCTTGTGCTAACCCAAGATCGTTCTGTCCAGCACCTGTATGTTCTACGCTAAAGTCTTTTAGCTTCTTGCAACCATGAGTGGTTAATAAGGTTAATAAAATATGCTGCTGCGGTAGTAATTGTTGATTAAGCATGCCATTGTGGCACAGGATGATCGGCGTTGTTAATTTGATATAGGGAATATAGTCGATAAATGCTTGTTGGTAGTGATAAGCTTTTAAACAAAACAGCACCAAATCTGCGTTGGATAAACTCTCTGGTGTTGCGAATTTAAGTTCACATGTTTGCTGTTGACCACTTTGCTCTATCAATGTCAGGTGTGCTGGAAAGTCAGTCACATTTTTAGAGCACAATAAAGAGACATTATTTAGCTGTTGTTTTAACTTGTGATACCAGAGTTGGCCAATGGCGCCTTGGCCGACAACGACAATATTCACTGCATATCCTTGTAAAACGAGATTATCTTTGCTGTTAATAGCCGAATATTAACACTAATAGGTTCGGCGTGTTTCACGCAGCAAGCATTATATTTGACTAGCTTGTGCCAATAAGCAGCGGCTTGTTACCAATTGATAAAAGCGCCAGCGAGCTATTTTTCATGGTGAAACTTTTTGCTATTATGCACAAAAATGATAAAGAGTGAGAATATTTATGCCTTCAATGGATATTGTTTCAGAAATAAACTTAGAAGAAGTTCGTAACGCAACCGAAAATGCGAGTAGAGAATTAGATACTCGTTTTGATTTTCGAGGTGTTGAAGCCAGTTTTGAATGGAAAAAGCCTAACGTTGTCGTGACCGCCGAAGGTGATTTTCAGGTTAAGCAATTAGTGGACATGCTGAGATCGCAACTGACAAAACGACAAATTGATGCGAAATCGATGACGGTTGGCAATCCTGAATTTTCAGGCAGAAAATGTTCGGCAAGCATCACCTTTAAAGAAGGCATCGAACAGCCTGTGGCGAAGAAAATCGTAAAGTTAATCAAAGACAGTAAGTTAAAAGTACAAGCGGCTATTCAAGGTGAGCAAGTGCGTGTGACCGGTAAAAAACGGGATGATTTGCAAGCTGTCATGCGCTTGGTAAAAGATGCTGAATTAGAGCAATCTTTTCAATTTACCAATTTCAGAGACTAATTGATATTTTGTTGCTCGCTCGATGATTGAACTAACCGTTATTTATTGAGCGAGTTATTGAAAAATAGTTTTTGCTGACGGGCTTAAGTTTATCCATAACTCCTGACGAGACAGAGGTGTTTCATCTGGTAGTAATGGATTGACAAGCGAAAAAACCTTACGTTTTTGTTGGCGAATATTTTCGATAATAGTGCCAAAATGTTGATAAAACAGCTGGTCAAAGCTGCCGTCGGCGAGTGCGGATTCCAGCCCAAATAAAATGTCATCAGCAAGTGACTGATTATTTTTAGCAACATAAAAATAATATGCGGTAGGATAATAAATCATGCTGGTATTATCGATGGCGATATTAAGCGTTTTTCGCTCTTCGTACTCTTGAAACACTTCTAATACCGAGCGAGGGAAATAGTCAAAGCGCTGTTTCTCAAGCATATGAAATAATCCTTCTATGAGACTGCCTTTTTCTACTTGAATGCCGTTGTGCGCTAATATTTTAGTATCACTCCAACTATGATACTGACCAGGCACTAATTGTTTAAATTGCGCTAAGGAGTCAATATTAGCGAATAATCTTGGTTGCTGTTTGTTGACTAATGGAATACGCCAACCGTTCAAACCTTTAAGCACAGGTATACGAACGGGTAAATTGATCTGCTCTCGCTCTAAAGTAGAACCCGCAATGATCACATCAACAAATTGCTTTTCATTCATAAAATCAAATGCACGTTGTTTTGGCATTTTCCCTTCAAAATTAATTAATTGATGATGTTTTTCTGGGCGATAAGATAAAGCGTGTTTGAGTAACTTAAACTGATAACTGTCGGGAAAGGTTCCATATAAGACGACTTCTTCTGCATAAGAGCGCTTTGTTGCACAGCAAGCTAAAACGACTAAGATGAAGGAAATGAGTTTATTCATGTTATTTGAATTATTGTCTTGATAGGTCAAAGTATAACTTATTGATTAACAGAAGAGACAAAATAGTTGTCTTCACCTGTTTTATTGTCGATAAATTGACCACTAGGGTATGGGCTTATTTACACTTTTCAATAATATTGAGTTATTAAACATTCGTATCTCGGTAAAAATACTATTTTTCTTACGCCAGATTAAGTAAATTAGGAAGATATTTATAATAACAAAGATGGTTTTAAATGGCGGCTTCTAGAGGTGAGTTCAGCTCACGGATTGGATTTATTATGGCAGCAGCAGGTTCTGCTGTTGGTTTAGGGAATATTTGGGGATTTCCCACACAAACAGCGAGCAATGGTGGTGCTGCGTTTGTCTTAGTTTATTTAGTGTTAGCGTTTTGCTTAGCATATCCAGCGTTTATGGCAGAGCTATTGATTGGTCGGTACGGTCAAGCCAATGCTGTGACCTCGTTGCAAAAAATGTCACGGACTTTATTTCACAAACGCTTTGCATTTGTTGTTGGGTTTGGTGGTGTGTTATGCGCCGCATTTATTCTTAGCTTTTACGGAATATTAGCTGGTTGGATGGTGTCTTATGCCGTAGAACCAAGCTTAAAGCTGATCGGAATTCTTGATGCAGCTAATTGGGTAGTGGAACAATCCTTTACGCGAAATATCCTGTTTACCGCTATTTTTATGTTTTTTACTGTTTACGTTATCCGCCGTGGTGTCGAAGATGGTATCGAAAAATGGTCAAAGCGTTTAATGCCATTACTAATAGTTTTGCTATTGGTGTTGATTGGCTACGTTTTTACCTTAGATGGTGCAAGCGACGGTTTAAACGCTTATTTGAACCCCGATATTTCAAGGGTGTTGGAGCCTGATTTACTGATTAGTGCGTTAGGGCAAGCATTTTTCTCTTTGTCGCTTGGTACCAGTGTGATGGTAATTTACGGATCTTATATTTCAAAAAATGAAAATTTAGTCGCGTTAGGTGCACAAGTGACACTGATTGATGTATCAATAGCGTTTTTGGCGGGTTTGTTGATCATTCCAGCCATGTATGTTGCACAGCATCAAGGGGTGGCAATTTTTGCTGAAGATGGCAGTTTGATTTCTGGCTCTGGATTGGTATTTACTGTGCTACCCAGCTTGTTTGCCACTATGGGAAATATTGGTTTATTTGTCGCTTTTATCTTTTTTATCCTAATGACAGTCGCGGCATTAACATCGTCAATTTCAATGTTAGAAGGACCTGTTTCTTATGTTGTTGAGCGCCACAATGTTGAACGAAAAAAAGCAACGACGGTAATCGGTATGATTATCTTTATGATGAGCGTAGCTATTTTAACCAATATCAGCGTGATGTTAGATCTTGTAGCGACGCTCGCTACTGAATATGGTCAACCAATTATTGCCATGTTATGTTGTGTTTTTGTTGGCTGGATCTGGCATAGAAATGAAATTTTAAAAGAACTGCAACAAGGACATGACGGCATAGAAAACACTATCTTTTGGAAAGTGTGGCCTTGGTATACTAAATTTGTTTGCCCAACGGCTATTGCTGTTGTGTTTATTCATTCTTTATAAAGCTTATAGACGATTATCATATGATAATCGTCTTATCACAGTCGTAGCACTATTGTGCTACGAACTCGGTAACTTGCTTCATGGATGCGGCACCAACTTTTCGGTCAACTAACACCCCTTCGTTTAATAGCAACAAGGTCGGTATACCTCGCACTGAGTATTGCGCCATTAGCTCAGGGGCTTGGTCGGCATCAATCTTAACCACTTTAACCTCTTGATGTTGTTCAGCTATTTGCTCAACAACAGGCGCTAGCATTTTACATGGTCCACACCAAGGTGCATAAAAGTCGACTAATACTTTGCCCTGATGTTCTATGACTTCTTGGTTAAAGTGCTCTGGTGATATTTCAATAACTCTACTCATCATCGTTCCTTTGTTTTGATTTACCTTTGTTAATATCAGTTAGTGTATTTAAATTGCATTCCTTTGATTAGTGGGGTTAAATGAAACTTATTGTTTCATATATAGGACAATTTTATTGATTAATGCAATAGACTTGTATTGGTACTTTGTCACCATAGTTGAACAGGGCTCAATCACTAAAGCTGCGCAAACACTTGGCGTGCCAAAATCTAAATTGAGTAGAAA
>JBNKXM010000070.1:0-7652 GCA_050300315.1 Thalassotalea sp.
GTAATTGCTGATGGTCAAGGTGGTGCTATCCATTTAGGTGAGCGTGATTGTTCAATGCAACGTCGCCACCAAAAAGTAGTTGAAGAAGCGCCAGCACCAGGTATCACCCCTGAAATGCGTAAACAAATTGGTGAGCGTTGTTGTCGTGCGTGTATCGAAATTAATTATCGTGGCGCAGGTACGTTTGAGTTCTTATATGAAAACGGCGAGTTTTATTTCATCGAAATGAACACCCGTATTCAAGTTGAACACCCTGTGACAGAAATGATCACTGGTGTCGATCTGATTAAAGAACAATTACGTGTTGCGGCTGGTCAGCCATTGTCGTACACCCAAGATGATATCAAGATCAATGGTCACGCCATTGAATGTCGTATCAATGCGGAAGATCCTCGCACCTTTATCCCTTCACCGGGTAAAATTACACGCTTTCACCCGCCAGGTGGTATGGGCGTACGCTGGGATTCTCACATTTATGCCGACTATTCAGTGCCGCCTTATTATGACTCGATGATCGGTAAGTTAATCACTTATGGTGACAATCGTGACGTTGCTATTGCACGCATGCGCAATGCACTAAATGAGTTGGTTATTGATGGTATTAGAACCAATATTGCGCTACATAAAGACATCTTGAATGATCAAGGCTTTGTTAACGGTGGTGCTAATATTCATTATCTAGAAAAGAAACTCTCTGATATTGATTAGTTTTTCTTCTCGATAAGTACGGCTAATTTAGCGAAGTTAGCAGTTTACGACCAAACAAGCTAAAATAAGAAACCCTGCAAGCGCAGGGTTTTTATTACGTTATCAATCAATAATATTTAAATGCATTATGACAAAACCAATTGAAAAACCTCAACCACCTGCAGACGGCGAATGTTGTGATAGCGCTTGTGATCCTTGTGTGTGGGATCATTACTACGCAGAACTAAAAAAGTGGCGTTTACAACAAGCAAAACTTAACGAACAATCAGCAAAAGATGAAAGCAAGGACGACTAACTGTCATTATTGTTAACTGCTTGGTTGCCAGTTAAATTACTCCTATTAACTAACTGGCAAATCACCACAACAAGTATCGAACTCCACATCAATAGCGCAAACGGCAATGCACTGCCATTATAAAAGAATGCCAATATCGGTCCTGCTAACGCACCAATACCAAAACGTAATGTGCCAATGACTGCAGTAGCAGTTCCCGCTTCACGAGTAAATTCGAGCAAAACCAGCGCGTCTGTATTAACAGCAATCATTGAAATACTCCCCATTAATAACAGTAATGAAATAACGGTAAACGCTAGAGGTAACTGAAAATAGTTCACTAGCACAAGAGCCGACGAAGCAAATAACGCAACAGTCAGACCATACGTCAGCATAGCCCGCGAACCTTTACGCACGACCAATTTACTATTAATAAAATGGGATGTCATAAGCCCAGTAACATTTAACGCAAAAAGCACACTAAAGGTAAATTCAGATACCTGATAAACCGTTAAATAAACAAATGAAATAGACGTAATAAACGCAAAAAACGCCAATGACACTACCATAGATGAGATCAAATCTAATCGCGCCTTTTTATGCGACAAAACAATCTGATAACGTCGAAGAAAACTAACTGGCTCTTGTTGATCTTGCTCGCGCGAGACTTCCGGCAAATAAAGAATAACAAGAAATAAAATAACCACGCTGTAAGCTGACAAGATAAAAAAGATCGCCTGCCAGCTATGTAACAATAAAATACTTCCAATGCTAGGTGCTATCATGGGCGCAAGCATCATGATCATAGATACGTAAGAAAAGCCCTTCGCGGTATTCTTACCATACCTTTCTCTTATCGTGCCGGGCACAACCACAGTCGCTGCACTGCTGATAAACGCTTGAACAAACCGTAAGGCAATAAATTCATTAATCGATGAGACAAACGGCAAGCAAAAACTCACCAGCGCAAAGCCAGATAAACCGATGATCACCATGTTCCGACGACTATGTTTATCTGACATTGGACCAAAAAATAATAAGCCCAGCGCATAACCAAGCAGATAAATACTTAAGCTATTTTGCACACTTGGCATATCGGTTTCAAATTGTGCCGCCAAGATTGGCATTGCTGGCAAATACATATCAATCGCCAACGGCGACACCGCAATAATAGCGGCAAGCAAGGGGAGCAATAGTGCTAAAGAAAGCGTAGTTTTACCTTGTTCAACTGACGATAAATCCGATTTTTCCATCTGTTATTTGCTTCCATAAGGATATTGATGAACTAAGGTACCGAGTGTTTTTACCGCCTGCTCTATTGTGTCACTCCATTTTACCCCAAAACTAATACGCATATAGTGATTGTACTTACCTGATGGTGAGAAAATTTCTCCTGGTGAAAAGCTAACGCCTTGCTCAATGGCTTGAAAAAATAGCTTACTCGTATCTACATGTGAACGACATCTGATCCACAAAACACTGCCACCCTGAGGTTGTGAAATACAAACTTCGCTGGGAAAATGTTCAGCGATTAATGCCCGCATTCGCTCGCAGTTATAACGTAAAGTTTTGCGTAATACCTGTAAATGACGATCATATTCACCACTTAGCAAATAGTCAGTTAACGTCCATTGCTGAAGCATAGCGGTTGAACACGACATCGCACGCTTGATCCGCTTTGCGGCTTCTTCAAATTTCCCCGGAATTAACCAGCCAACTCGATAGCCTGGTGCTGCTGTTTTGGAAAATGACGAACATGTCATTACCAGTCCTTTCTCGGAATAAAGTTGTGCGGGTACAGGACGACACTCAGTAAAATAAATATCGCTATACACTTCATCTTCGATTAACGGAATATCACGTGATTCCAATAATTTCACTAATGCTTGTCGTTGCGAGCTACTCATCATAGAGCCAAGCGGATTATTGATTGCCGTGGAAAATAAACACGCTTTTACCGGATGCTGATCTAATACTTTGGCAAGTTCATTGACGCAAACACCACTTTCCGTACAGGTATACACTTCCAATGCTTTCATTCCTAAACTTTCAATCAATTCAATAAGACCAAAATAACAAGGTGACTCGATGGCAATAACGTCACCTCGCTTGGCAACGCACTGAAGGGCAATGGCAACAGCTTCTTGAGCGCCATTAGTGATCACCATATCTTGATGATTAACCGCAATTCCTTGATCTTGATAACGTAATGCAAGTGTTAGCCGTAATTTGGCGTCACCATTTATCGGCCCATAACTTACCGCTTTCGCCGACACTCTGCTCAATACAGAACGCATTAAACGAGCAAGTGCTTTATCGGGCGGATGCGCATTAACAGGATTAGAAATCCCTAAGGCAACAGTATCTGGTAGATGGATCGCATCATAAACCTGTTCAATTAAACTACGACATGAAACCTCTACTGGCTGACAACAAGCCCATTTAGCTGGCATAGACAACAAGGTACGTGCCTGCTTGGCTTTTAGGTAATAACCAGATTGCGGGCGAGCACAAATCAACCCTTGTCGCTCCAATTCAAGATAAGCCTGCTTTACTGTCGGTACACTTATTTCAAATTGTTGACCTAACTTGCGCAAGCTTGGCAACTTATCACCAGGTTTCAACGCACCACTGGCGACTTGTCGTTCAATAAAATCAATGACTTGCTGATATAAAAATTCAGATGCTGATTTGTCGAGTAAACGCATAAAACTGTATAGGTTATATTTTCATTTTTTTGTATATGTTATTAAAACAAATTCCGTTTAAACTGTCTATCAATAAAGCCAGTTCATTATTTTTATCTATAGATAACAAAGAATTACTGGTTTTCTTTCATTTTTTCACCATAAACTGTTAAGGAGTACAACAATGACGTTTGCCTATATCGTAAAAAAAATTGCTCAAGCATGGCTCGCTAGCATGGCTAAATCTCATCTAGCAGAATCACTTGTTGTACAAGAATCTTTATCAATTCAAACAGCGAAACAAACGCATTTATTGTGTAACGAATGCAACACTGAGCCAAAAGGATAATTAAGACTATGTCTAACGTATTTCTTTATTTCGCAACTGTGTTGATATGGGGCACAACATGGATAGCGATCAATTACCAACTAGGTGAAGTCGCCCACGAAGCTTCATTATGTTATCGCTTCGGATTGGCGGCGCTGATACTTTTTATCTACTGCAAAGTTAAGAAACAGTCATTGCGTTTTAACATTAAACAACATGTACAGCTATTTTTGTTTGGTATCACGCTGTTTGCTTGTAATTATTATTTTCTCTATAACGCCCAGCAATACATCAATTCAGCGTTAACCTGTATCGCGTTTTCGTTAATCATGTTTTTTAACATTATTAACGCTCGCATTTGGTACAAGACAAAAATCACGACCTCTGTTTACCTAGGCGGTGCTGTCGGCATTCTTGGTATTATTACCTTATTTTGGCCACAAATTAATGATACTACGCTCGGCAGCCAAACAGGATTAGGGCTCTTACTATGTTTGATCGGTACGCTGTTTGCTTCAACAGGCAATATGATGTCTATTCGCAACAAACAAGAGAAACTCCCTTTATTACCTGCAAATGCTTGGGGCATGTTTTACGGTGCTTGTTTTTTAGCGACCTTGACCTTAGTGAAAGGCGAAAGTTTTAGCTTTTCTTTTACCTTCGCTTACGTTTCTTCGTTGCTTTATTTATCGATTTTCGGTTCGGTTATCGCGTTTACCTGCTACTTAACGCTGTTAAACAATATCGGCACGCATAAAGCTTCCTATGCCACCATTATGTTTCCTGGTATTGCCGTGATCATTTCGACAATAGTTGAAGACTTTCAATGGAATGGTGCAACAGTGATTGGCTTGATTTTTATCTTAATAGGTAACTTAATCGTCCTAACGCCGGTAAGATCGTTCGCTGATTTACGATTAGCGTTTAAGAGAGTTGAACACCCAGCCCCCATTAATTAAGCAACTTAATACCTTTTAGTGAAATTGCACATCTTATTGTGTTATCTGCACCACGGCTTGAGGATTCCTTCCCTTCAAGTCGTTTTTTCTTTTAATCACCTAGGTCTGTTGACCTTTGCTGTGTATTTTTGCAGCTGATTGTTTGGCATCTAGACAAGGCAGAGCCTGCGCCGTGTGGTTGTTCCACATCAGTAGGCAATAACGCCGTATAAATGACAAACAAACGCTGCCCGAAGGGTTCGACTTAAAGCTTCCTGCTCTTTGTTGCTCGGTGGTTGACATAGAACAACTATGCTACACACTGAGCGCCGCGATCAGAAAACTTTTAGTTCGAACAAAATTTATACCTTAAAGATCAACAGACCCTAGCTTTCTGATGATTAAAATTGCCAGATTGAAAGAATCTTACACATCAATCGTAACATTGGCTTATCACTCATTTCATAAGCATTTTGCTTTATTTCAACAAAGTAGTGAAATTTATGGCGTTTTGGCTACAGATGAACAGCAATTTATTGTTATAATTGCCGTGAAAGTTAGCATGGATGATTTCAATTTTCGTGTTTGAACAGCAAAATGCTATCAAGCAATTATGATAAATTTAACGCACCTGCTATTTGTAGCTTATTGAAAAATGGTTAAAAATAGCCCAATAAATATTATACAAATACTTAATCAACAACGAGTATTACGCTTAAAATTAGGTAAAACAATGCAACGACTTGCCCCAGCTTTACGTAACGATGAAGTACCTTTAGACTTGATCTCCCTGATTAAAACCATCTTAGCAGCAACCAAAGAAATTTCTTTTCGTGTTAGCCAAGCACATTTAGGTGGTTTATTAGGCTCGACCCTAGACGAAAACATTCAAGGTGAAGTGCAGAAAAAACTGGATGTTGTCGCCAACGAGTTATTTAAAGATATTTTACTTGAATCTGGTTTTGTCAAAGCGATTTCTTCTGAAGAAGAAGACAGTTCGGTCGCTGGTGAGCCGAACGGCAAGTTTATCGTTTCGTTTGATCCGCTTGATGGTAGTTCAAACATAGATATCAACTCATTAATTGGTACTATCTTCTCAATTCATCAAGCCATCCCAGAATTAGCAGCCGATGATCCTGCGCAGTTTAAACAGGCTGGGAATAAACAAGTCTGTGCTGGCTATGTGTTATATGGCCCATCAACTATGTTAGTGATGACCACAGGTAAAGGTACCCACTTTTATGTGCTTGATCGCACCCATGGCGGTTACTTGTTAGTTGAACGTAATGTTCAAGTACCAAAAGATACACAAGAGTTTGCCATCAACATGTCAAATAAACGTTTTTGGCAAGCGCCAATGCAACGCTATATTGATGATTTAGTTGCTGGTGATACTGGCCCGCGCGGTAAAAACTTTAATATGCGTTGGATTGCCGCTATGGTGGGAGACATTCACCGGGTACTTACCCGTGGCGGTATTTTTACCTATCCTGCTGACAGCAAAAAGCCAGAGCAACCTTATAAATTACGTTTAATGTATGAAGCAAATCCTATGAGTTTTCTTATTGAGCAGGCTGGTGGTTTAGCCATGACCTCTCAAGGACGGATCATGGATATTGAACCAGACGATATTCACCAGCGTGTTGAAGTGATCATGGGTTCAAAGAACGAAGTAGAAACCTGCTTAAGTTATTACAAATAAGATATTTATCCGATATATTCCCAATATAAAGCCGCTTATGCCATAAGCGGCTTTTTTTTACCCACTAAAGTTTGTTAAAATAAGCGTAATTTAACGTTATTACTCCATACGAGATCAAGATATGCCACATTACGTTGTCGGACACAAAATTCCAGACTCAGATTCTATTTGTTCAGCCATTGCCTTGTCTTACCTAAAAACGACATTAGGCGAAGTAACCGTGCCTGCTCGATTAGGCGAGTTGTCACCTGAAACTTTATTTATTCTCGATCGTTTCGGCTTTGAACAACCACAATTAAAAACCAGTTACGCTGGTGAGAGCCTTTATATCGTCGATCATTCAGACCGCGTGCAAGGGCCTGATGATATTGATGATGCAACTATTTTAGGTATTATCGATCACCATAAATTAGGCGATATCACAACATCTACCCCATTAGAATGTTGGATCCGTCCGGTAGGATGTACTAACACTATCATCAAAATGATGTACGACTTTCACAATGTTGAAATTCCAAAAAACATCGCTGGTGCTATGATGTGTGCGATTTTATCAGATACAGTGATCTTTAAATCTCCAACTTGCACAACGGCTGATATTAAATGTGTTGAAGCATTAGCAGAAATCGCCGGCATTGATGATCCTAAAACCTTAGGCATGGAAATGTTTAAAGTAAAATCGGCTGTTGAAGGCACGCCAATTCGTGACTTAGTATTACGTGACTTTAAAGATTTCGATATGAACGGTAACTTAGTCGGTATTGGTCAACTTGAAGTCATCGACTTAGCGATTTTTGATAGCATGAAGGCCGATTTAGCAGCCGATATTGCAACATTAAAAGCAGAAGGCAATCGCCACAGCGTTATCTTATTACTTACTGACATCATGAAAGAAGGTTCAGAGATGTTAGTGGTTAGCGATAACGATGACTTAACCGAAAAAGCCTTTGGTAAAGCAACTGTTGACGGTAAAGTTTGGTTAGATGGTGTGTTATCTCGTAAGAAACAAGTGGTA
>JBNKXM010000071.1:0-7611 GCA_050300315.1 Thalassotalea sp.
ATCTCAAGTTTGATTTACACATCAGTGAGCAAGTTAACGCGAAAATTAACGATCTAGCTGCGTTGGTTGATGGCCAACGTAATACATGGCTAGTGGCGAGTTCTCACCCCGGGGATGAGAATATCGCGTTATTGACACTTTCCACATTGAAAAAATTATATCCTGAGTTATTGATGATTTTGGTGCCTAGGCACCCCGAACGTTTTGACAGTGTTTATCAACTGTGTTGTCAACACGGATTTAATACGGTGAAACGTAGTGAAAATAAAGCCATTGATAGTGGTAATGATATTTGGCTTATCGACAGCTTAGGTGAGCTTTTGGCTATGTGTGAGTTTGCCGATGTTGTCACCATGGGCGGCAGTTTCTCTGACATTGGAGGCCATAACCCGCTTGAACCAGCCTTGTTTAAAAAAGCTATTGTTGTCGGTCATGATATGAGTAATTTTCGTAAAGTGATGATCGAGTTACTTGCCCAGCACGGCATTATGCAATTATCCACCAATGAAGATTCGACAGAGCAACAAATTGCTGATGCACTGTCTCAGGCGATTGCGACCTTATTGAATGATAGCGAAGCGAGGCATTTATTGGGAGACAACGCTTATCAAGTTGTACATGCCAACCAAGGAGCAAGCGACTATTCGGTAAATGCGTTACAGCAACTATTAATCAACCAATAACCAACTAAGATTAACCTTGTGACTGACAGTAAAATAATTATCGAGCAATATAATCCGTTATGGCGAGAAATGTTTGAGCAGGAAAAAACTCAGCTCAATACGTTATTAGCGCACAATGTCGTTGGCGCTATTGAACATGTAGGTAGTACTGCTGTTGAAGGTTTAGCGGCTAAACCGATAATTGATATCATGGTTGGTATTAGCGATTTGGCATCAACCAAACATTTAATCCCTGCACTTGAGCATTTACATTATTGCTATTACCCCTATAAAACCGAGGTAATGCACTGGTTTTGTAAACCGTCCCCCGAGCATAGAACTCATCATCTGCATTTGGTGCCGTTTGAAAGCCCTTTATGGCATGAACGCATTTGTTTTAGAGATGCGTTAAGAGAGCAACCTTATTTGGTTCAACAGTATCAGCAATTAAAATATCAACTTGCACAGCGTTTTGCTGATGATCGTGAAGCCTATACTCAGCATAAATGGCCATTCATTGCTCAAGTATTAGCAAATCGGCAAACCAGCTGAACTTAGGGGAGTTACTATTGATTACCTTAAGTTCGTTACAAATAGGCTCAGTTTCACTTAGTTCAGTTTAGCTAAGTTCAGTTTAGTTCAAACTAACGAGTTCTGGATAATGATCCGCTATCAGTTGATGTATTTTGTCTTTGACTTGATTAAAGGTAATGCCTTGCATTAGCTGTTTACCCTTAGCTCTGATTCCCCAAGGGAGCTTGTCGACCGGCGCACCGTACTGTTGTTCAACGGCTTGAGCATAGCAACTAACCACATAATCTTGGTAGAGATAGGGGCCAGTACGTAGCGGGTTAGAATGGGCATATAAGCCAATTACTGGTGTGCCGACTGTTACCGCCATATGAGCGGGTCCAGTATCTGGCGCTATGACTAAGTGCGCGATATTTAGTACCGCAAGCAACTGTTTTAAAGAGGTTTTACTCACCAGATTAAGCAGTTGATGATTGCTTAAGCTGATAATTTCTTCGGCCAATAATTTTTCATAGGTTGTCGGGCCGCCACAAATAACCACTTCAAAACCTAAGTCAACCAAATGATCGGCTACTCGTGCATAACCTTCACTATGCCAATTTCGCTCAGCTTTACTGGCTGCTGGCGCGATCACTGCGATAGGTTTGGCTGATGCAATTGCTTCACTCGCCCATAATATATCTTGATCGGTAATTGGCATTTGCCAGCTTGGGGCTTGTGTTGTCACTCCTAATGCTTGAGCAAAGCCGAGAAAGCCTTCTAAGACATGAGGATTTTTTAACGGTGCAACTTTTCTATTGGTAAACAGCCATTGACCTTCTTTAGCGCGCGCCCGATCAAAGCCTATTTTTATTTTTGCTGGAATACATAAACTGGCAAGGCTTGCTCGTAGCGCCACTTGCATATGTAGTAAGACATCAAAGCGTCGGCCTTTAAACTGTTGACGTAAGTCGCGATAGCCTTTTAGCCCCGCTTTTTTATCGAATACGATAAACTCAACACCGGGAAGCCCGTTGAGTAGCGAATATTCTACCTTGCCGATCACCCAAGTTATTTTGATTTTTGGCCATTGTTGTTGAATTTGCTGCACCATAGCAACCGCGTGGCAAACATCACCTATGGCTGATAGGCGTAAAATACATAAATTATTTGGCTGAGTTAATTGACCCGACTTCAAGGAATCACCACAATATACAAGGATAAAATAATAAACTAGGTACTATTATCTTGAACTCGTCATCAATTGTAAAATCTTGTCAGGAAAAAGTTTTTCAGCAAAATGGTTTGTACTGTGTCTACGACAATGATTTATTTGCTGATTTTGATCCCCAAGTTTTTGACGCTAACTACTGGCAACAACAACATGCGATTGATGGCACGGCGCAAGGACGTGGCACTACCTACTTTATTAAGCATAACGAACACGCTTGGGTATTAAGGCATTATTATCGTGGTGGTTTAATTGGTAAATTAATCAATGACAGTTATTTGTTTACCAGCTACCAAGCAACCCGAGCAGCAAAAGAGTTTAGCTTGTTAAAGACCATGGCAAAATTAAAGTTGCCAGCGCCAACCCCGATAGCTTATCGCGTAATAAAAAGTGGCTTGCGTTATCGAGCCGACATCATTACCGGGCGCATTGTTGATGCCAGCGATTTAGTCGCGTTACTGAGTAAACAAGCACTTTCTCAAACATTGTGGCGAGCCATTGGCAAATGTATTCAAGCATTTCATCGACAAGGAATTTATCATCACGATCTTAATGCGCATAATATTTTGATTGATCAACAAGATAAAGTTTGGCTGATTGACTTTGATCGAGGCGAACAACGCAAACCTGCCCAAGACTGGCAACAACAGAATATCGACAGGCTGTTGCGTTCATTTCACAAAGAGCAGAAAAAATTACCTAATTTTCACTGGCAAGCGGATAACTGGCAACAGCTAATGGAAGGTTATTTAAGTTAGCGCAACCGCTTTAAATGCTTAAAGCGGTAATTGATGATTTACGTCTAGCTATGCCGCAGTTAACGCATCTTGATGGCGTTGTTTGTACATAGTACGCGCTTCAAGAAAATCTGCTTTTGCCGACTCAGTAATGTAAGGACGTAATAACACTAAGATTTTTAATACGCCTTCAAAAAATACCGAATCATTAATATCGGTGTTTTCCGTTTGTGTTTGATAAAAACTTAGCCAAAATGTGTTAATCAAGCGAAGTATGCTAACAATATCTGCTAACTCTTCGTCTTCAAAAGTCATCATATCAGCATCACGTAATGACACTAACATTTCACTTAAACGTTTAGAAATCGTGTGTTGTACTTCAACATATTTTTCGTGGAGAAGCGGATTTTTAGCAAGTAATACCGGTAAGTTGGCATAAAAGAAACGAAACTTCATTAACGCCTGAAATACCGCATCCATATATAAGATGATGGTATCTAGGGGTTTCATTTCAGGATTTACTTGCGGGAAGGTATCTAACAATAAGTTGCGGGCGTATTCTTCGTAAATAGAGAGAATAATGTCTTCTTTATTACGAAAATGATAATAAAGATTACCTGGACTAATACCTAAATGAGCCGCGATATGGTTAGTGGTAACATTTCGCTCACCTTGTTCATTAAATAACTCGATACTTGCTTGAATTATTTTGTCACGGGTTTTCATGCTCTTATACTTCTGGTCAGTTAGTCGATTGGCCTATAATACTATCAAATTTCATCCGATTAAAAGCCTTTTTCGAGTAAATACTTTAACCTTTAATCAACTAACTTAGTTGTTTTTTTGCTAACGCCCCCATTACAATGGAGTTATTAGTAAATGAACGATAGAAAAATCATGTCAGTAAAAGCAATTTATCCTGGAACATTTGATCCGGTAACCAATGGTCATACCGATTTAATCGAACGAGCCAGCCATCTATTTTCAGAAGTTATTGTTGGCGTTGCCGCCAGTCCTAGTAAACAGCCGCGTTTTGATTTGGCGCAGCGTGTAGCTATGATTGAAGCGGTCACTAAAGATCTTGAAAATGTTACCGTTGTTGGGTTTAGTGGCTTATTGGTTGATTTTGCTAAGGCACATCAGGCCAATGTGTTGATCCGTGGTTTACGCGCAGTTTCTGATTTTGAATATGAATTTCAACTGGCCAATATGAACCGACGTTTAGCGCCAGAACTAGAGAGTGTTTTTCTAACACCTTCAGAAGAGAATTCTTTTATTTCGTCAACGCTAGTTAAAGAGGTTGCCTTGCATCATGGTGATGTCAGTCAGTTTGTCCATCCAGTGGTGAAACAAGCGCTCGAGAAAAAATAGTGCTAACTGCTAATTAAGCAAAATAGCGTTGAGTGAATTAAACTTATCTTAGTGCACGTTGTGAAGGAGGGATTATGTATCAAAAAGGATTGTTGATTGTTTTGGCGGTTTTACTGGTTGCTTGTGCAAATAGCACAGCGAGTAAGCTGGCGGAAAAAGATCAAGCATTTAGAACATATATCGATGCCAATCAGTTGGAAAGTGTTAATCGAGTGACATCATTTAGGTTTCATGGTTGGAGTAGTTTAACCAACAAGTTTATGATTATATCCTCGTCACTCTCTCGTCAATATTTGCTAGAGTTAGCCGGCAATTGTTCAGAAATTCGTTGGGCGCATACCATACTCATCGATCAAGGCAATGATTCAACGCTAGATGCTCGTTTTGATTCGATATCTACGCTGGATTCACCCAAAATTTCTTGCCAAATAAAAACGATTTACCCAATCAACAAACAGCAAGCGGATGACATTAAAGCGCTCGCTAATCCGCCTAAAGAGCAAGCGGATTAGTCATGTTGGCAGCTCGGACAAAATACTGAGCTGCGATTACTTTGTCTGATCTCTTCTAACGGTGTGGCGCAGTTTACGCATGGCTTGCCCGCGCGACCATATACCAGCAACTGCTGGGCAAAATACCCAGGTTTTCCGTCTGCCTGAGTGAAGTCTTTTAAGGTAGTACCACCTTGGGTGATCGCTGCAGCTAATACTTGTTTAATGATTTCGGTTAACTGATTAAGGCGTTGCTCGTTGAGATCGCCAGCCAAGGTTGTCGGTAATATACCCGCTAGAAATAGCGCTTCATTGGCATAAATGTTACCAACACCAACCACAATCTGGTTATTCATTAAGAAGGTTTTGATTGGTACTTTGCGGTTTTTCGCTTTACTAAATAAATAGCCAGGGTAAAAGTCATCACTGAGCGGCTCAGGCCCGAGTTTTGTTAAAATACCTTGGTGATCAAGGTGTTGCTCAAACCATAATACGGCACCAAAACGACGAGGATCATTGAGTCGTAATATCTTTCCATCACTAAAAATAAGCTCAAAGTGATCGTGTTTTTTGACTGCTACCTGACGATCTACTACGCGAATAGTGCCAGACATGCCTAAATGTAGTAATAAGGTGCCGTGACTAAATTTTATTAATAAATATTTTGACCGTCGCTCGACGGCATTGACCTTATGACCAACAAGTTCGTTGACCTCATCAGGGATCGGCCAACGTAATTGTTTATGACGAACAATCACCTCGGTAACTGCTTGGTTAAGAATATGTGGCGAAATGCCTAAGCGGCATACTTCTACTTCGGGTAATTCAGGCATTGAGTGCTCTTTTTATATGCTGAGTCGTTTGATGCGATTGATAAAGGCATCGGCAAATCGCTCGGGTGATTGTGCGTCCATATTAAAATACAACGAGGGTTCAATTAATTCTGCTTCCATTAAGGCAAAGTCATTATCAAAGCGAACAAAATCGAGTCTAGCGTATAGCGGTGTTTGCTGAAGTTTGCCAATGGCCGTTAAACAGAGATCGGCTTGTTGGCGCAGCAAAGCTTCAGGTTCAATGCTGGTTAATCGACCACCATGTTCTTCCTGTACACGAAAATCCCCTTGTTTAGGGGTTTTTAAAATGGCATGACTGAACTTGCCATTGAAATAAAACAGTGAATATTCACCTTCGGTGAGAATATGCTCGGCAAACGGTTGCACGATAAAATCACGCTGCGCAAAAACCCGCTTGATCTCGGGTAAATATTTTGAGATTTCATGCTGTTTTAACCAAAACGTGTTATCGGCGTTAGCACTGATCCTCGGTTTGATGATGATTTGCTCGCTGGCAAAATGACTAAAATAGCCTTGCACATCATGCTCGGTCAATGGGTTGTCAGCTAATCGCTCACCCCAAATGGTGGGTAACAGTTTGACGCCAAGTTGCTCCAGATCTTGTAAATATATTTTATCGATATTCCAGCGTACTGTGGCTAGGCTATTTTCTAAATGCGCAGTTGATTGCTCAATATCATTTAAGACCTGTAAAAATGCCGGAGCATCTTCTTGGTAGTCCCAAGGGGTGCGAATGATCACCGCATGATAATTGTTCCAATCGATGGTCTTGTCACGCCATGACACAGTTTCTGTTTGCCAACCGCGTTCGGCAAGTGGTTGATCAATTAATACGTCATACGCCTCGAAGCCATCGAGGCAATCCATTGATAAAATTGCACAGCGTTTCATAACTTACCTTTAGGAAAAAAGTTGCTCGGGGATCAGCTGATTATATATCGGCAAGGGTAACAGATACCACTGCTCTGCCAACTGGTTATAGATATAAAATTGTTGATTTATGATATGAAGATGCAAGGTAACAGGCGTTGTTTGACCAGCAAGTTCGGCACTGACAACTAACGCCAGTTGGCGGTCAACATTCTCCGGTGCAGGGGTTTTATCAACTATGGTTTGTTGCCAAGTCAGCATCATCTGATCTAAGGCTTGGCCATTTAAGCTGGTGGATGTGGCGCGCCAGCTTTTGCCAATGCGCTCAATAACAATTTGTTGATTAATGGTTAAGGTGACAATTTGTGCATGAGCACCGAACAGGTAGTGCTCGCTTTCATCCTTGTTTTTTGAATAAAAGACATTGTCATGGGTAGCGTTGATCAACAAAATAAATGCCATTACCGCAAAGATAATTATGTTGTTCCAACCAGCGCGAGAGAATTTGATCATAGCTTGAATTTTAATAGCGGCTTGATGAAGCTACAAAATATCATAAAGTTACTAAGATCGCATTGAGTAAATACGTGGCGGAGAAACGACAATAAATTAAACATTTTTGTACAAACTTAAATACAACAAGCGCTAGATTTGCGTGTTATATTTATGTCTGTAATTAGACTTACCTAAAGGCATTTCATTACACTATGCCAATAATGATAAAAAAGGTTACCACATGAAACACACGTTTATTAAGTCGTTGGCTTTTAGCCTAACGGTGTTATTTATTAATGCGACTAGTGCATTTGAGTTAACGGCCAGTGAACAATTTGAATCACTGATTAACGAGCATTGGCAAACGGCAAATCAAGAGCAAATCTTTTT
>JBNKXM010000072.1:0-7586 GCA_050300315.1 Thalassotalea sp.
TATCAAGCTCAGTTAGGCTTATCACAGTGCCATATCAGCTCTTAGCGCTGCGGCTAGCTACAATAAGTAAAACAAGGGTGATTTATTATTTAATTCATGACGCTTTAGGGTTTAATCATTTTTTTTGATTAGAACAAACAATTTATTACGTTTGCTTGTAAATCTATCGCGCATACAATTGCCGTAGTTTTAAAGCAGTTCATTAGTTATCCGATGAAAAACAAGCACCAAAGAAACGTCGATACACTCGTTTTCATATTTTTACTATTAAGCATACTGATTTCTGCCTTAGCGTTAGCAGCAAGTGACGATCCTGACGTTAAAGTTAAACAAACATTTAGCCAAATCGAAACGTCACTGATTGCATTGAAACAGCAGCAATCGATGTCACAAAGTAACGTTCGGAAAGTGTTAACCATCTATTTATTGCCGGAAATAGAACGTAAATATTTCACCAATAAAGTATTAGCGACCCATGTCGCCAAGCTATCAAACGAGCTTTTACAAGCATTTAATGAACAGTTAACTCAACAATTAATCAATAGTTACAGTAACTTACTAAGCAAATATAACAACGAGTCAATTGTTATCGGTAAAAGCAGCTTGTCAAAAAGCGGTAAAATAGCCATGGTAAATATTGCTATTGTTGGCCAAGAAAAAACTCATAATGCGGTGGTAAAACTGATCAAATCTCAAGATCAGCAGTGGTACTTTTTTGATATCGTCGTTGAAGGCATCAGTCTACTACAAACTAAGCAAAGTGAAATGAATTCAGCGATTAACCGCACAGGCGCTGACGCAACCTTGCAACAACTCACTACCATCAATCAAAAAAGAGCGGCGTCGAATTAAAATAATGCCTCGGTAAAGACCTGACGATCGGCGATCGATAATAAGGTACTGCGCTCAACTTTGTGCCAATTCACTTTATTGGTTTCCAACGGCTCTGACGAAACAATCACATGGCTGTCATCTTGATAGTAAAACAGTGATGCTGGCCTAACTTCAGCGCGTGTTGAATAACGGGTAAACACACTCTCGTGCCCGTTAGTGACAGCGAAATTAATAAATGCATTCGTAGTTGCATCAACCGATGCCCGATATTCATTAATACGACAAATCGTGGTTCTCATTGCCGTTTTAAGTTGTTCAAGCGTTGCATTTTCAGCAAAATTAAGTTCATCTAAAAATAGCGCAAAAGCACACTCTGAATCGGTATTACCTTTAATAAAATCAAATGCTTGATCTGATAAATCATTAATAATTAAGCGTCTAAATTTGCTAAATTGATCGAGCCGTCCATTATGCATCCATAAATAACGGCCATATTGAAATGGGTGGCAATTACTTTGTGACACAGGCATGCCGACAGAGGCATCTCTGACATGAGCAAAATAATGATGTGTTGGCACCTTAGCAGCAATTTGCCCTAAGTTTCGATTGCTCCACGCAGGTTCAATACTCACAAAAGTACCAGGAATTGTATCGTCGTGAGTGGGATACCAGCCAATACCAAAACCGTCACCGTTTAACGGGTTTACGCGCATTTTGGCATTTTTGCTTTGATGAACGAGTGAATTACTGGCGTTAAACACCAAGTGATTCATAAAGGTAGTATCACCTGAGTAAGCAATGAATCGACACATAATTATTTACTTTCAACATTAATTAATTTTAAAGAACCGTCTAAATGAACATCTCGTTGTGGGAAAGCAACAACAATATTATGCTCAGCAAACAACTCATCTAAACGAAACCGTATATTACTTCTTGCTAACCTAAGTCCACCCTCTACATTCGCATTGACCCAAAAGTTAACCTCAAACATTAATGCATTATCACCAAAATCATCAAATATTACTTGAGGCTTAGGATCTTTAAGTACTTCTGCTTGTTCGATAGTGGCTTGTAAAATAAGTTCAGCCACTTTTTTCGCGGGAGAGCCATAAGCAACGCCAACACGCACTGAAGACCTTACCAAGCGATCGATTAGTGTCCAATTAATCACACTATTTTCCAATAGCTTACTATTAGGGATCAGCATATGAACACCATCAACTCTGCGGATCCGTGTTGAGCGGGTATTGATCTCTTCAACAACGCCTTTGGCATCTTCAACTTCCAAAAAGTCGCCAATTCTAATTGGTCGCTCCCACATTAAAATCCAACCGCTGATGAAATTATTGATAATATTTTGAGCACCAAAGCCAAAACCTATGGCAACTGCACCAGATAAAAACGCAAACGCCGCGAGTGGCACATTGATCAAATCGAGCGTGGTCACCACTAAAATGGCGATGGCAATAACGTATAACACTCGTTGTAATAAATGAATAAAATGCGGATCTGTGTTGTTATTGGTTAGTCGCTTAGTGATAAATTTAACCAGCCAGCGCGTTAGCATAATGCCGAAAAACAAATACACTGGCACCAACAACAGATCACTTAACGTGATCGGTTGCTCAAAAACGGTGATGATGCGATACGATAATATCTGCTTAACTTGCTCTAAATTCACTAATTTCCCTCGTAATACCTACTATCTTCCGGCTAAATAAACCTTTGAAGGGTCAACCAAAAAGCGGCCGCTAATCGCTTCTCGACCAAACAACATTAAGTAACTCATGTCTGAGCGATCGGTTAAGGTAATTTGGATAGGCCAGGTTTGCTCCCCTAATGTAACCATAGTTTCAATCACATATCGCTGCTCAGATGTACCGTTAGACGACTTCACTTTACGAATGTCGCAAATGGGCGCACAGCAATTTACGATACTGTCAACATTATGAATATCCGGATGAATATCAAACGAGACACTTTTTACGCCATCTTTGTTTATTTTCTTAATATTATCAACATGTAACGAAGATGTTTTCGCGCCAGTATCAACCCTAACGTTAAGTTCATTTATCGCTAGATCGGGCAACGCGATTGACTCAATACAACCGATAATTGTTTTATCATGTTTTGTCATGATCTTCTCCATTAACCATCATTTACTTCGGGTAACAACATCTCTTGAACGTTACCCAATTGCTCAATGATATCTTCATCATCCACACTAAAATAGGCGACATGAAACATCGCATCGCCTTCTTGCACTAACGGAATGTTTTGTTTACCGATAACAATGCCTGAACGATTGGCGCTCACCACACCAAGAATATCACCATAAGGGCTACCAACCTCAGCGAGCTTCTGACCTTTAACCACCTTATCACCTAAGTTGGCAATGTTATGCACTATACCACTGGCATTTGCTCTGACCCATTGACTACCATTAGCAACGAACGGTTCTATACGTTTACGCTTTGCTCTGCTTTTGCGCATCATGCCCAAATGTTGCAAGACGTTCAGAACCCCTTTGATCCCCGCTCGAATAGAGAACTCGTCAAAACGTAACGCTTCACCAGCTTCATACAACAATACTTTGGTTTGGTGAGTAACGGCGGCTTCACGTAGCGAACCATCAACGATATTAGAATTTAAAATCACGGGCACGCCAAACACTTCGGCCAGCTCTTTGGTTTCTTCATCAGACATATCGGCACGTATTTGCGGTAAATTAGAACGATGAATTGCCCCAGTGTGCAAATCGATACCATAATGGCAGTGCTTGACGATTTCATTGAGAAAAATATGAGCTACCCTGCCAGCCAGCGAACCTTTGGGAGATCCCGGAAAGCTGCGATTAAGATCTCGGCGGTCTGGCATGTAACGGCTCTGATTCGCCACGCCGTAAACATTAACCATAGGCACCGCAATAACGGTACCTTTAGTTAATTTAAAGCTTTTTTGCTTGATCAAACGCCGAATAATTTCAATGCCATTGAGCTCATCACCATGCACCGCCGCACTAATAAATATGATTGGCCCAGCTTTTTTAGCACGAATGATATGAACTGGTAATGACACATTTGTGTCGGTATACAACTTAGCAACAGGCAATTCAATTTTACGATCTTCGCCTGGCAATATTTCAAAGTCGCCAATACGTAACACGTTCATATAATATCCTAACAATTAACCCTTACCACGTGTCTTGGTATTATGTGGTTTGGCATTTTTTTCTATAAACTCAAAAAGCATACCAGCTACGTTTTTACCTGTGGCGGTTTCAATACCTTCCAAGCCAGGAGACGAATTAACTTCCATCACCATAGGACCATTTTGTGAGCGCAATAAATCAACACCACAAAAATTAAGTCCCATTACCTTAGCGGCGTTGACTGCCGTTGCTCTTTCTTCTCGAGAAAGTTTCACCACTTCTGCGCTACCGCCTCGATGTAAATTAGAGCGAAACTCTCCTTCTGCCCCTTGACGCTTCATCGCTGCAACAACCTTGCCACCAACCACTAAACAACGAATATCTGCGCCGCCGGCTTCTTTGATAAATTCCTGCACCAAAATATTCGCTTTAAGACCCATAAACGCTTCAATAATTGCTTCAGCAGCTTTTGCCGTATCCGCTAACACCACGCCTATGCCTTGCGTACCTTCTAATAATTTGATCACCACTGGCGCACCACCAACGTTTTTGATCAAATCTTTGATGTTGTCAGGTTTACTAGCAAAACCTGTTCGCGGTAAGCCTATACCTTTACGAGACAACAATTGTAGTGAACGCAACTTGTCACGTGAGCGACTAATAGCGACGGATTCATTAACATTAAACGTGCCCATCATTTCAAACTGGCGCGCAACAGCCGCACCATAAAAAGTCACCGACGCGCCAATACGAGGAATGATTGCGTCATACATAGGCAATTCTTTACCGTGATAACGTACGGTTGGCCGACTGCTGGTGATATCCATATAGCAGTGTAGCGTGTCGATAATATCAACGTCGTGCCCCATGGCTTCGCCCGCTTCTTTTAGTCGACGAGTTGAATAGAGATTAGAGTTTCTCGATAAGATAGCTATCTTCATTATAATTATGCCTGTATTTATTTCGGTGTTATCACTTAATAGATGAAACTGAAAATAGTGATATAAAAAAATCGGTTGCAGTGTATAGTCTAGATTAAAAACAACAAAACGTTTAAATTTGATGTGTTTAATAAAAAAATTTAATTAAGGCCATACTTCACAATATATGAAAATCGAATTATTAAAAACATTTTTGGAAGTCAGCAGAACGTTACACTTTAGAATTGCTGCCGAAAATTTGTTTATCACACAATCAGCGGTTAGTGCCCGTATCAAGCTTCTCGAAGATGACTTAGGGGTATTACTGTTTGATCGTAGCCAAAAGCACCTAAAACTAACGCCTGAAGGGAATCGACTGATCAAGCATGCCAATGAACTTTTGTTTATGTGGCAAAAAGCTAAACAAGATGTTGGTATTGCCGATAGTGATTCTCTCCAGCTTGTCGTCGGTTCAATGATGTCTATTTGGGATATTGTTTTACAAGACTGGTTAAAAAAAATCCATCGTAACATTGACGATATCAGTTTGTTCACCAACACATACTCTCCTGTTGAGTTAAGAAAAAGCTTACTGAGTCGGGTTATTGATATTGCCTTTTTATTTGAACCGCCGTTTGTCGAAGATTTGATCACCGAAAAAGTTGCGTCTGTGCCATTACATTTAGTGACGACCGAGCCAAACCACAAGATAGCAACACTTGCCCTTGATGACTACATCATGGTTGATTATGGCGAATCGGTAAACTCGCAGCACAGAAGAGAATTTCATCATGCGCCGCCGGCTAAACACTATATGAGCCAACCAAGAATCGCATTAAATTTTTTACTCGATGCGGGTGGTAGTGCTTATTTGCCAAGACAAATGATTTTTGAATATATAGAAAATAAAAAGCTGTTTATTATTGAAGATGCGCCCGTATACACACGAGAAATATTTGCAGCTTATTTGGCAAAAAGCCATAAAGTTGAGATCATCGAGCAAGCAATTCAGCTGTTTCCATCAATCTCTGTGTAGTTAACGATTAAAAGTTAAGTTTTGAAAGTTAAGTATTGAACGTTAACTATGTAAACTAAAGTAAGACAAGTTACCTTAATTGAAGATAAGATAACTCAAATTAAACAGCCCGCTTAGCGAAACGAGCTAAATAATTTGAGTTACTTAACATACTGATCAGTTACTGGGTTTTCTTCGGTAACGATGGTATTAACTGAAAATCATCTGCCGCTAATTCATCATTCACACAAGCAAGGATATAAGCGTCAAGATCTTTCGCTGCAACATCATCTTCTGCCGCATATCTTTTGCACATATCAATCAGATTAAGCAAATGATCTTCTGGCGCTACTCTCGGTGCTGGCTTAGCATCTTGCGCTACAGAAATTCCACTGATTAATGCTAATACACCAAAAGTTAACATCATTTTTTTCATGTTTTGTTTTCTCACGTTGTTAAATTACCTATCCCAATAATCACTTAAGGTATCAACTTGACGCTCGAGGTATCTTTTTTCTCGAAGCGAATCTAATTTTTGCCTTATGCGGTGTTTTTGTTTTGCCGTTTTACGAATCGCTTTTTTATTGATTGAGCCGTATGCAATTTCAAATCCTGCAATACCGGAATCAAAATCAAGCGCCTCATCAAGATCAAGATCGACATCGTCTGCTTCAACATCAATGTCACTTTCTGGATCTAAATCTGTGTCATCATATGCATCAACGTTCATCGTTTTATCCTATAAAAATCACCAATGAATTTTTCTGGATGATGTCCTTATACGTGGAAAAAAAAAAGCGAAATATTTTGCGATTATCAATCAAAATATTTAATCAAACAGCGGTAATATAAAAAATATATTATCAAATAAAGAGGAGGTAGCACTAACCGAATGGCTAGCACTATCAATAGGAGAAAACGTTAACTAGAAAACCGTGTAAATCAGCCAAATAATAAGCTGAGCCCGTTAAAACCATTTGTTTTTCTTAAACAACCAGTACTGAACGGAGACAACGCCAACCAAAATTAAAATAAAAATGACAAACGCGCTATTATTATCAGCGCCAGGAATGCCGCCGACATTTATACCTAATAAGCCAGTCAGAAAACCTAAAGGTAAAAAAATTGCGGCAACAATTGACAGCACATACATGCGGCTGTTCATTTGCTCGGTCAATGTATTGGTTAATTCTTCTTGGCACACTAATGTTCGATCTTTAATGGAATCAAGATCTTCGATGAAACGCGTTAAATGATCGGTGGTTTCCCTCAGCTCAATTTTTTCTTGCTGCGAAAACAACGCAAATTTATCACTAAGTAATTGCGTCATCGCTTCTCGCTGTGGTGATAAATAACGGCGCAAGGAAATAATTTGTCGCCTGACATCCGATAATTCACTGCGTAACTGATAATTACTAGCCGTTATGATATTTTCTTCAAGCTCAGAAACCTTATCTTCAATTTCATAGATGGTATGGCTCATTCTCGCGATCAAACGGCCTGTCAATAAGGTAATAAATCCTGAAGGCGACGTTGGCCCCTGACCTCGCTCAAAGTCATTAACTATGTCTCTTGTAGATAACAGTGTTCGTCGTCTTGTACTGATCACCTTATCTTTAGTAAACCAGATACGAATTGACACCATGTCTTCAGGGTCGCTATT
>JBNKXM010000073.1:0-7545 GCA_050300315.1 Thalassotalea sp.
ATGTCTTGCACCATTAATCTTAATTTTAATTTCACCTTGGACATTGCGTTGCACACCAAGTTGAACATTATTATCCGTCTTAACACTTACTATAAAGTGATCAGAGTTTACATTAATCAAGCTATTTACATTAGTTGACCTAAATGATTTACCATGGCCTAAATAAAATAAACTCTCTAACAGACTACTTTTACCACTACCGTTATCACCAAGAACAAAATTTAACTTTTCGTGAAAAACAACCTTATCTGCGGTTAAATTTCTAAAGTTATACGCATGTAACTCGTGAACGCTCATTACAATCGCATAGGCATAACAACGTATATAGCTTCGCCTGATTCAACCCCTTCAATGACAACACTACTATTAGCGTCAGCTAAGGTGAACTTAACATTACTTTCTTTAATTGCATTTAATACGTCTAAAACATAATTTACATTGAAACCAATTTCGACTTCTTCAAACGGAAAATCAATTTCTAAAACTTCTTCTGCCTGCTCTTGTTCTGGATTGTTCGCAGTGATCTTCAATTCGGTTCTTGAAAAATTTAGCCTAACACCTTTAAATTTTTCATTTGATAAAATAGACGCGCGCGATAACACTTGGCGTAAATGATTATTATCTGTTGTTAAAACTTTATCGCCATTTCTTGGCAATACTCTGCGATAATCAGGAAAACGTCCGTCTACCAACTTACTAGTAAACGAAAATTCGTTATCAATAATTCTAATATGATTTGAACCTAAAAAGACTTGGACTTGTTCTTCTACAGGATCTAGTAAACGAATGATTTCTAAAATACCTTTGCGCGGCACGATTACCTGACGAGTTGGTAACTGAAGTGAATCAAACGACAATTTACAAATAGCAAGTCGATGGCCATCAGTTGCAACTGAACGAATTTCGTTTCCTTCCGTTTCAATAGACATACCGTTTAAATAATAACGAACATCTTGGTTAGCCATTGAAAAGTGCGTACTTTCAATTAAGCGCAGCAATTCTGATTTACATAGCTTAAATTCTACGTCGCCCTGCCACTGCTCAATATTAGGAAAATCATCCGCTGATAATATCGATAAAGAATATTTACTTCGACCAGAAGAAATAATAACCGCGTCACTATCTGATTCAAAGGTGATCATCGAACCTTCAGGTAAGCTCTTACAAATATCTAATAATTTTTTAGCAGGAATGGTCAGCTTTCCATCATTCCCTTGATTTTCAATAGTAGCATATGCAACCATTTCTAACTCTAAATCTGTGGCTGTCAACGTAAGTGATTGCCCACTTACATCAAATAAAATATTGCTTAATATAGGCAATGTACTTTTTCTTTCGACAGCACCAGAAACCAGCAGTAATGGCTTTAATAACAACTCTCTATTCAATGAAAACTTCATTTTATACCTACTATTTTTATACCTTATTATTAGGATGAAAGGGTTCTAGTTAAATTAGAATAATCTTCTTTAATATCGTGAGATTCTTCCCGCAATTCCTTTACTTTTCTACACGCATGCAACACGGTTGTATGATCTTTCCCGCCAAACGCATCACCTATTTCCGGCAAACTATGATTGGTCAGCTCTTTAGATAATGCCATTGCTATTTGTCTAGGTCTAGCAACGGAACGATTTCTTCTTTTTGACAGTAAATCAGCCACTTTAATTTTATAGTATTCAGCAACCGTTTTTTGAATATTATCGATAGTAACTAACTTATCCTGTAAGGCAAGTAAATCTCTTAACGCTTCTTTAACAAAATCGATATTAATCGCTCTACCTGTGAAATTTGCGTTAGCTATTACCCTATTTAACGCACCTTCTAACTCTCGAACATTTGAGCGAAGTCGTTTAGCAATAAAAAATGCGACTTCATCAGCTAGATTAATATGGCTCTCTTGTGCTTTTCGCTTAAGGATAGCTACTCGCGTTTCTAACTCTGGCGGTTCAATGGCTATGGTTAATCCCCAACCAAAACGGGATTTTAAACGATCTTCAACACCGTCAATTTCTTTTGGATAACGGTCACTGGTTAGAATGATTTGTTGATTACCTTCTAACAAGGCATTAAAGGTATGAAAAAACTCTTCTTGCGTACGTTCTTTGTTAGCAAAAAACTGGATGTCATCGATAAGCAAAGCATCTACTGAACGATAATACTGCTTAAATTTTTCAATTGCGTTATTTTGTAACGCTCGTACCATGTCTTGAACGAAGCGTTCAGAATGCATATAAGCAATTTTCGCGTTAGGTTTATTCAATAAAATACCATTTCCTACCGCGTGCAATAAATGGGTCTTACCAAGCCCCGTTCCACCATAAATAAATAACGGGTTATATGCGGTACCTGGGTTGTCGGCTACTTGAGATGCAGCCGCTCGTGCTAGCTGATTAGACTTACCTTCAACAAAATTATCAAACGTATAGTTAACTCTAACATTGGTCTTTTTCGGTAGATTTGCGTCAGGAAACGTTTGTGTACTGCTATTGTTGTTATTACTTGTTTTCTTCGGTGCGAACGCTTTTTCGTCTTCCTTAACCACTTTAGTCGCTTTAGGAATACTACCGACATCAAAACGTAGTAATGGTGGGTTGCCACTTTCTTCTAAAGAAACTAGTTCATTGATTCTATTCACGTATTTATCACGTACCCAGTCTAAAACAAATCGATTAGGTGCGTACAAGGTCATGATATTTGCATCAACGACGCATTGAAGCGGGCGGATCCACATACTAAATTGTTGAGCAGGAAGTTCCTCTTGCAAAATAGAAAGGCATCGTTGCCACAGAGAATGTTCCAAAAGAAAACTCCAGTAAATAAGTAGCTTTTTATAATAAATTATCGCTACAGAGAAAGATTATTGTTATTTAATAGCGCCATTATCTCTTTACTTATCCACAAGTGCAATATTGACTTTTTCACTAAACAATGAATGACGTACAACAAACAAATAACTATTTGATATTATAGAGGTTAGCTGTTTTATATTTTATTTGATTTAAAAACCATTCTATAGAATAAATTACTCTTAACAGCTATTTTTAGTATAAATAATCAACAACAAGGACATTGATTGTTATAAAACTGTGGATATTCTCTAGATCCACCAATGATCCTTAAAAGATCCTTTTATTAAAATCAACAATAATGATTGACAAAGATTTTGATTCTATATAGAATTCGGCCTCTTTTTTAGACCCAGTGTGCTCAGAACGGCGGTTTTGCCAGGGCAACAACAACCGACGGATAGCGTAATGAAAAGAACATTTCAACCTAGCGTATTAAAGCGTAAACGTAACCACGGATTCCGTGCTCGTATGGCTACAAAAAACGGTCGTGCGGTAATTGCACGTCGTCGTGCTAAAGGCCGTGCACGCCTAAGCGCTTAATCTCTTTGTTTAAACTTTAATAAAGAGAAGGTAACCGAATGGTTACTAACAAATTTACTCGGGAGTCACGTTTGTTGACTCCCAGTCAATTTCAAAACGTATTCAATAAACCTCTTCGTTTTGGTTCTAGTCATATCACAATTTTAGTTACTCCTAATTTAACTAAACAAAATCGTTTAGGCCTCGCTATCGCCAAAAAACGAGTCAAACTTGCTGTGCAACGAAATCGAATCAAACGGCAAATAAGAGAAAGTTTTAGAATGCATCAACACCAATTACCAGCAATAGACATGGTAATTATGGTAAAATCTGGCACTGATACACTTGATAATCAGCAAATAAGACAACAATTAGAAAAAATATGGCGAAAAATAATTCAACGCCACAACTAATTGCTATTTCTTTAGTAAAGGCTTATCAACGCTGGCTTAGCCCACTACTTGGCAACAATTGTCGTTTCACACCAACCTGTTCTTTTTATGCTATTGAAGCGATAAATCGCTTCGGTGTACTAAAAGGTTGTTGGTTAGCAAGCAAACGTATACTAAAATGCCACCCACTCAATGCGGGAGGAGAAGATCCCGTACCACCACTAAAAAAAGAGAAATAACATATTATGGAATCTCAACGCAGTTTTCTGTTTATTGCCTTAATGGTTGTAACCTTTTTATTGTACCAGCAATGGCAGTTAGATAACGCACCGGTTCAACAACCACAAGCGGTAAATCAACAAACTGATAATTCAGTGCCATCGGCTTCATCTGGCAACGATGATTTTGTACCTGAATCGAGTTCAGTCGCAACGCCACAACCTAAAACAACAAAATCGACTGCTACAATAGTTAATGTAACTACTGACGTATTAGATGTTAAAATTAATACTCAGGGTGGCGACATTGTCGAAGCAACCTTACTAAAATACGAAACAGAGCAAGGCAGCAAGATCCCATTCACTATAATGCAAAATGGTAGCTTTACTTATATTGCACAAAGTGGTTTAACAGGGGCTCAAGGTATTGATAGAACGGTAAAAGGTCGTCCTATCTATCAAGTAGAACAAAAGCAATTTCAATTAACTGGCGAACAACCGTTAGTCATAGATCTTAAATATGTTAGTGAAAACGGTTTAGTGGTAACTAAGCGTTTTACTTTCGAGAAATCAAGCTACAAAGTTACTATTGATTACATCATTGATAATCAGTCTTCAAGCGCTGCAAGCGTTGAATTATACGCACAGTTAAAACAGTCGACAGCGGTAGAAAAATCAAGCTCTCTATTACCTACTTACCGTGGTGCTGCGTACTCAACAAAAGAAGAACGTTACGAAAAATATAAATTTGATGAAATATCAGAAGCAAACCTAAACGTTACTACTCAAGGTGGTTGGGTCGCTATGTTACAACATTATTTTGTTGCTTCATGGATCCCTGACCAAAATGAGATGAATTTGTTATACACCACTTATTCACGTAACCAAGAAGCGGTTATCGGCTTTAAATCTCCTGCATTGATCATTGAACCTAATGAACAAGCAACGACGTCAACCAGCCTCTATGTTGGCCCTAAAGATCAAGACTCTCTTGGCAAAATAGCTGATGGATTAGAATTAACTGTCGATTTTGGTTTCCTGTTTATGATCAGTCAGCCATTACATTGGTTACTGCTATTGATCCAATCATTTGTTACCAACTGGGGTGTTGCGATAATCATCACCACAATTATTGTTAAAGGGATCATGTATCCACTAACAAAAGCGCAATATTCATCAATGGCGAAAATGCGCGAGTTACAACCCAAAATGACGCAATTAAAAGAGCGTTTTGGTGAAGATAAACAAAAAATGTCACAAGCAATGATGGAACTTTATCGTAAAGAAAAAGTGAACCCTGCTGGTGGTTGCTTGCCATTAATCATTCAAATGCCTATTTTCTTAGCACTTTACTGGGTATTTTTAGAAAGTGTCGAATTACGACACGCGACGTTTGGTTTATGGTTACAAGATCTATCTTCAAAAGATCCGTATTACATATTACCGATATTAATGGGTGTTAGTATGTTCATTATGCAAAAAATGCAGCCGATGACCATACAAGATCCTATGCAGCAAAAAATCATGCAATATATGCCTATCATGTTTACCTTATTTTTCTTCTGGTTCCCATCAGGCCTAGTATTGTATTGGTTAGTGAGTAATATTATTTCTATCGTCCAGATGAAAATTATATTTTCTGCATTAGAGAAACAGAAAAATAAATAATCTAGCATTTTAGATTATATAAAACGCGGCTCCTTGGTCGCGTTTTTATTTTATCGACTTTAATCCCATCAAATAACTTCTCTTTTCTGTTTTTAATCAATATTAATATTTTACCTTATTACAGCTATTACCCTATTAGTCATCTAACGTTTATAATAGCGTTTTCTTTTCACTAATTATTAGGTAATCACATGAATGCTAACGCCTTCTCCAGTACAGAAACAATTGCGGCACAAGCTACCGCTCCAGGTCGTGGAGGCGTCGGAATCATCAGAGTATCAGGCCCTGAAGTGATTAATGTCGCACAAGCGATCCTTGGCAAAGTGCCTGAATTAAGAAAAGCGGAATATCTGACTTTCTATGATTTACACCATCAAGCACTGGATCAAGGTATAGCCTTATACTTTAAAGGCCCAAATTCATTCACTGGTGAAGACGTATTAGAGCTTCAAGGGCATGGTGGCCCAGTTATTTTAGATATGCTGTTAAAAGAAATCCTGTCACTAGCAAATGTAAGAATGGCAAAACCTGGTGAATTTAGTGAACAGGCATTTATCAATGACAAACTAGACCTTACCCAAGCTGAAGCGATTGCTGACTTAATTAATTCAAGTTCAGAGCAAGCAGCGCGATGTGCGTTACATTCACTGCAAGGTGATTTTTCTAAGCTTGTTCATCAAATGGTGGAAGATACTATTCATCTTAGAATGTATGTCGAAGCAGCCATCGATTTTCCCGAAGAAGAAATTGATTTTCTAGCCGACGAAAAAATAGTTAACGATCTAAAAGCAATTATTCAACAAGTAGAAGATGTTCAGCAACGCGCCCAACAAGGCAGTATCATTCGTGAAGGTATGCGTGTTGTTATCGCTGGACGACCTAATGCGGGTAAGTCCAGCTTACTTAATGCCTTAAGCGGAAAAGAATCCGCGATTGTTACTGATATTGAAGGTACCACTCGTGATGTACTTTCAGAGCAGATACATATTGACGGTATGCCGCTACACATAATAGACACCGCAGGATTAAGAGAAAGTGCTGACAAAGTAGAACAAATAGGAATTGAGCGCGCATGGCAGGAGATCAATCAAGCCGATCGCGTGTTATTAATGGTAGATTCAAATAAAGAGGATCATCAAGATCCAATATCTGTTTGGCCAGAATTTTTTGAGAAACTACCAAAAAATATAGGTTTAAGTATTATTCGTAACAAAGCCGATTTATCAGGTAAGCCGACAGGACTTTCCCAAAATACTGATTATCCAACCATTACACTGTCAGCAAAAACCGGTGAAGGTGTCTCTCATTTAACCCAACACCTTAAAGACATCATGGGCTATCAAGGTAGCACAGAAGGCGGCTTTATGGCGCGTAGAAGGCATTTAGCCGCGTTAGAACAGGCTCAGCAACACCTAACAACTGGATTAACGCAATTAGAGGCATATGTAGCAGGTGAAATTCTCGCAGAAGAACTACGTTTATGCCAACAAGCATTAAATGAAATCACTGGTGAATTTACCAATGATGATCTGTTAGGACAGATTTTTTCTTCATTTTGTATTGGTAAATAAACCAGTTTTTATAAATTATTTAAGGAATTTTATGAGCTCTTTTCAAATTATTGTCGGTAGCATGTTAGGTGGTAGTGAATATGTTGCTGAAGCGTGCCAAGAAACATTAACCGCGTTAAACCATGAAACAGAACTGCATTTATCACCTGATTTTGAGCAGATCCCAAGCGAAGATCAAACATGGCTAGTTTGTACCTCAACACATGGCGCAGGCGATTATCCTGACAATCTAACAGCATTTGTTAATAACTTATCCGCTAGTAATAAAGATCTTAGTTCGACTAAATTCATGATCATCGGTTTAGGTGATTCAAGTTACGACACC
>JBNKXM010000074.1:0-7486 GCA_050300315.1 Thalassotalea sp.
GATTAATACTGACGCCACCATAAGCGACGCCAATCTGCAATTCAGTATTTTCAGCGTACTTAATAAAACTTTTATAGACCTGCTGCGCAAGCTCTCTGGTGGGCGTTAAAATTAATGCTCTCACTTGCCTATTAGCGGGAATGTCTTGGAGCAAATTTGCTAGAATGGGTAAGGCAAATGCCGCTGTTTTACCTGTACCTGTTTGCGCCCCAGCCATAATGTCTTTTTTTGCCAGCACGGCTGGAATAGCCTGTAATTGAATCGGCGTTGGCTCTTTATAGCCCAACGCAGTTACCGCACTGACTAATGACTTATCTAATCCTAAGTCAGAAAATTTACCCATGAATATTAAACTCTACCTTGTTTTTTCTGTGATTTTTTTAACTGCTCTTCCAGCTCGCTTGGCTCAAAAACCATGCCCTGCTCGGTTTCATTGGGAAAAACCACTACGGCTATTTCGTCATCGGTTAAGCCGAACGTCCATCGACTAAACCATTTATTTAACGATATCGGCTCAGCTTTACAATCTTGCCACTCTTTATTTGCCCACAATAGAGCCAACTCTTCATCCGGCCAGACGGGAATACAATCTTCATCATCCGTATTAAGCATGACACAACCATGCTCATCCATTAATATCCAGATCTTATTCGTTTTAACCACTTGCTCAATAAAATACTGTGCTCTTTCTTCATCGTTCTTACTGCTAAGCTCGTTGATCTGTAACGATGTTAACGCTTGACTCATTAAACTTCCTTAACTTGCAAAAATTTGCATTTCTTCACTGATCTGTTTTCTCATCGCCATTAAGCGCACAGCCGTTTCATGTTGTTTTTTATCTTCTTCTGTTACCGGAATCCATTCTGGGATCGAAATCTTTTGCCCGGTTTCATCAACAGCAACCATAATAACAATGCAATGTGTTGTTTTGCGGCGATTTAATGACTTAGGATCACAAGCATTAACCTCTAACGCGATATGCATGGATGAGTTGCCGGTATAAATAACTTTTGCTTCTACTTCTACTAAGCTGCCAACGTGAATTGGGGCGACAAATTTAATCCCGCCTGCATAAGCCGTTACACAGTAACGTCCACTCCACCCTGCGGCACAGGCATATGCCGCCAAATCAATCCATTTCATCACGGCACCGCCATGCACTTTGCCACCAAAATTAACATCTTGTGGTTCCGCTAAAAAACGTAGCGTAATATCTCGCTGTGGTTTACTCATCATTCTTCTCATCTAGTATTAAAAACAAGGCTAGGCTAGCAGCTGCAAATCGCTAGATAAAATACGCATTTGCTTACTGATATCACAATTGGTAATTAACCAAGAGTAATCGTGTTCACCACCTTCATTATTAGTTAAAATGATATTTCTACCAATACATTTAACGCTCTATTGGACCACAGAACATGAAAAAACGCCTTTTATCTTTTTTTAAATACTTAGCTTTGACTATTTTTTCATTGTATTTGCTGATCTGGATCGGTTCACCATTTGCTATTCATCACTTAGTTAAGCAGCAATTATCATCATTAAATTTAACCCTTAATCAAGCCAGTGTAGTCCGTTACAACCCGTTTATTTCGTCATTAAGCGTAGATGAACTCGTACTCACTAAAGGCCAGGAAAAAGTATTTGCCATTGATAAGATGCGACTCGAGTTAAACCTGTTGCAACTCATGTTTAATAAGTTATCGATTAAATCTTTTACTATCGATGGCCTCTATAGCAAGGTAGTCATTGAGGAAAATAAACGTGAAATCGCCGGTATAGTTCTACCACAATCAGAGCCAACACCTGCGAAGCAACAAAAACCGAGCGAAGATAACTTGGCAGGTTATCAGCTGGTGATGCCCGAATTTACCTCAATCAATGGTGAGTTAGCACTCACGATAAATCAGCAGCAATTCAATGTGATGTTATCGAAAATAGCACTTGCCAATCTCTATGCGACTCAAGAGAAACAAACTGGTGAGTTAGCAGTTAACCTTGGCGTCCAACAATCAAATTTATCTGGTAATGGCACATTTCATTTAGTTAACGGTAAAGGTACTATTAGCAGCCAGCTAACGGTTAACCAGTTCGAATTAGCACAGCTTTTACCTTGGTTACCTAAATCCATTATTAGCCTTGCTGGACAATTAAATTTTTCTGGTAAACAGCAGCTGGTGTTAACAGCTGAAGGCAGTAATATTCAACTCGATGATAGCCAGCTATCAATCGACAATCTTAACACCAGCGATCAAAAATTAATGATCACAGCTCAGCATTTTAGCAACGCTATGCCCGCTATCAGCATAGAATTACCAACAGATGCGGCAATGAAAATCAACGGCACAAGTAATATGATTTTTGAAAATGTTGCCGTTAAAAATCAACAAGACGTTGATCAATTGCTACTTTCGATAAATAACATGCAAGTGGATGCTCTGACGTTCGAAACACTAGCTAATATTGCTCAAGCCAAAATTAATCGCTTAACAGTTAACCAAGCTGTCATCTCTCAAAACCAAGCGCAGCAACTGCCTGCATTGACGACCTTTGAACAATTAAATATCAATAATATCGAGTTATCAGAGAGTAATGCGAACATTAATGAGGTCAATTTAGCGGGTTTAGTTGCCAATATCGAACTCGATCAAAACAAAACGGTTGCCAATCTAGCACCGATAGAGAGCATAAGCCCCAAAACCGAGAATAACGAGCAACAACCACCCGAAGAGCAGCCAGCACCCCCAACTGCTAATAATTTCCATTTTAGTTTAGCGACGTTTTATCTAATCGATAATGCCAAAATATTGCTGAAAGATACCAGTGTCGATCCAATTTACCAAAGAAGCTTTACTATTAATGAACTACAGCTTGGGCCTATCGACAACCAACAAGCGGAATTGATCAGCCTAGTAAAACTAACGGGTAAAAGTAACGAGTACACACATTATACTTTTAATGGCACTGCACAGCCGTTTAGTGCTCAGCCAAAATACGCGTTAACGGGTTACTTAAATGAACTCGATTTACATGATATTTCTAGCTACATCAAAGACGCGCTTGATTTTGAAATAAAAAGTGGCCAGTTAAATTTAGCGCTTGATACCAAGTTAACTGGAGATAAGATAAGCGGCAACGCGAAAATGAAACTCAATGGCATTGATTTTACCGCCGCAAATGATCATGAAGCAGATTCACTAAAAGATAAGACTGCAATCCCATTTACCGCCGCGTTAGGAATGCTCAAAGATGGTAACGGCAATGTTGAACTCGATATTCCACTATCGGGAAAAACAAGTGATCCCTCGTTTGGTCTAACCGGCTTTATGAGCCTGTTAGTTAAACAAGCCACTATGATGGCGGCAAAAGACTATTTACTCACGACATTTGTGCCCTATGCAAAGGTCGTTTCTATCGCATTAACCGCAGGGCAGCACTTGCTCAAGATACGCTTTAATGACCTGATTTTTACACCGGAGCAAACTGAATTACCCGCGAGCCAAGAAAGTTTTCTTCAACAATTTGCCGCTTTTATGAAAGACAATTCAGATACGACCATTACCATTTGTGCGATAGCCACACCGCAAGACATCAAACTGCCAAGTGGTACTAAAGTAGTCGAAAAATCACAAATCGAGCAATTGGCAAATCTATCATTATCGAGAATGAATAATTTTAAACGTCATATGGTCGATCATTATCAAGTTGCCTCTTCACAGATGTTATTGTGTACGCCGCAAATTGATAGCAGTAAAACAAGTCAACCGAGAATCACTTTTGCTAATAACTCATAAGGGAGCATGATGAAAATTTGGGTAGATGCCGATGCATGTCCAGTGGTGATCAAAGAAATTCTCTTTCGTGCCGCCGATCGCACACAAACAGAAGTCACATTAGTCGCCAATCATTCGATGCGCATGCCGCCATCAAGATTCTTAAGCTTTATTCAGGTCAGTTCTGGCTTTGATGTCGCTGACAATGAAATAGTCAAACGCAGTTCGCCTAATGATCTGGTGATCACTAGTGATATTCCATTAGCAGCAGAAGTGGTAGAAAAAGGCTGTGTCGCTTTAAACCCTCGCGGAGAGCTTTATACAGCAAGCAATATTAGGCAACGTCTCAATATGCGTGATTTTATGGACACGCTACGTTCAAGTGGTGTAGAAACGGGTGGTGTGCCGCCAATTAGCCAAAGTGATCGTCAGGCATTTGCTAATAACTTAGACAAATGGCTGACTTCTAAAAAATAAGTTAATTAAAAACGCGTTTTTATCGTGACGCTGCGTAAGGATCTGCGTTAGTTTTCTTTGCTGGTGGCTTACCGCTGCGCTTTGCTTTCGAGCGATTAGCTGGATTGTCACTGACTTTATGACGCGGATTTTTATTGTTTGGCTTATGACCTTTCGCAACTTCACTAGAACGCTGACCGTCTTTATGTTCTGACTTCTCGCGCGCTTGTTTAGCTTTCTTAGGTTTTTTCGCTTTAAGTGGCTTAATCGGGCGGGAAGCTGGCAATTCATTAGCCGGTTCAAAGCCTGCTTGCAGTTTACGCTCGATGTGCTGTTGAATTACATATTCAATATCTTGTAATTGCTTATGCTCATCAGCACTAACAAGTGAAATGGCATGGCCTGTTGCCCCTGCACGGCCTGTACGGCCAATGCGATGCACATAATCTTCAGCAACATTCGGTAATTCAAAATTAACCACTTGCGGAAGCTGATCGATGTCCAAACCTCGGGCGGCGATGTCTGTTGCCACTAACACACGTATTTCACCCGATTTAAAGTTAGCTAACGCTTTCGTTCTAGCGCCCTGGCTTTTATTGCCGTGAATTGCTGCGGCGTTAATACCCTGACTTTCTAAATCACGAGTTAAACGATTCGCACCGTGTTTAGTGCGAGTAAACACCAAAACTTGTTGCCAGTTATCTTCTTTGATCAAATAACTTAATAGTTTGGCTTTTTTATTTTTATCGGTCGGGATAACAACTTGCTCAATTGTTTTTGCCGTCGAGTTCTCTGGATTTACCGAGATTTCAATCGGCTGATGCACCAGTCCTTTTGCTAAGGTACGAATTTCAGCTGAAAAAGTGGCAGAAAATAACAAGTTTTGCCGCTGTTTAGGTAATAACGCGATGATTTTTTTAATATCGCGAATAAAGCCCATATCAAGCATTCGATCTGCTTCATCAAGCACCAGTAATTCTAATTGTGAAAACTTAACTGCATTTTGATTAAACAAATCCAACAAGCGTCCAGGTGTCGCCACTAAGATATCGCACCCTGATCTTAACTTCATCATTTGAGGATTAATTTTAACCCCACCAAATACCACCATAGAGGTTAAGGCGAGCTCACTGGAGTAATCCTCAACACTTGCAGCCACTTGTGCCGCAAGCTCTCGTGTTGGCGTTAGCACTAATGCGCGAATATGATTTGCTCTCGCCGATTGCCCTTTTGACAACAACTCTAAAATAGGTAAAGTAAAACCAGCTGTTTTTCCCGTACCTGTTTGGGCTGCAGCCATAATATCTCGACCAGACAAGATAGCTGGAATAGCCTTCGCCTGAATTGGCGTGGGCGTTTTATACCCTTTTGCAGTAATAGCGCGGACAATTGGTTGAGATAGGGCTAACGCGGAAAAACTCATGTTATGGCTCGTCATCAGAAAATAATAGCTGGAAATCAGCGGGCGGTGAAGAATACAGTATAGCTGCTATCAGCGCAAATTAGCTTTACCTTAAGAAATTTAAGCGCAATAGGAAAATTGATAACCTTTTGAACGTATGGATTGGATCACGTTTTTATCAACACCGAGCGCATTCAATTTTCGTCGAATACGGGCAACTTTTATGTCAATAGAACGATCGACACCATTATAATCTGCACCCTTAAGCACTTTTAATATTGTTTGTCGCGATACCACTTGGCCGTGGCTGGTCGCGATAAAATAAAATAATTCATATTCTTCTTGAGTTAACCCGACACGCTGCTCTTTAAAATAACAATCACAATCAGCCGGTCTAAAAACTAATTCACCAAACACTAGACTGTAATTTTTATCGATTGTCTTGGGTCTAACACCTAAACGCTTTATACGTTGATAAAGCACCTCAAACGCACTGCCTTTAGCGACAAAGTCATCGGCACCTAAGCCAAATGATGTCACTTCCGCTTCAACCGAGTCGTTGCCAGTTAAAAAGATAATGCCGCCTTGGTAGAATGCTCTTAGCTCTTTACAGATATCATAACCACTTTTTTCAGGTAGCCCGATATCGAGTAAAATAACATCAGGATTAACCGCAATCACTTTACGTATCGCTGCAGATCCACAAAATACCTGTGAAACTTCAAAGCCCTTGTTCTCTAATTGCGCTTTTAACGTTAACGAAACGAGATTATCGTCTTCTATGATAAGAACTTTTGTCATTATTATATTGCGCTAACTACTATAGATGGATGAAATAAGGCTAAATATTATACCCGAAATATATTTAATCAATTCAATTATCTATTATATTGATTAAATTTAGATAAATGCCCAACAAATTTGGCAAGCATAGAAAACAAACTTGGCCGACTCGTTATTATTGAATTATTGTGCAAATTACCTGTACTACATGACTATTTATATCAAAGAAATAATTCGACCAAGGTGTACCTAGACTAGACAAGGCTAATAAATTCCGTTAAAAGCTATATAGTTATATTTATTAAAGGGAATTCATGACTAAGGTGAATTACGGAAGCAAACGTTTCCTTATTGTTGATAATATCAAACAGTCTCGCGATACATTAAAAGTATTTGCGTATAGTGTTGGTGCGTTATCAGTGATCACTTGCAGTCATGCATCGGATGTTGTCTCTCTATGCCAAGCAAACGAATTTGACGTCATTTTATTAGGTTATGACTTAGGTGATAACAAAAAGAATGGCCAACAGATCTTAGAAGAACTTCGTGTTAAAAATATTATTTCCCGTAAATGTATCATCATCATGGTTACTGCAGAAGTTTCTCAAGCTATGGTACTTGCCGCTTTAGAACATAAACCAGAAGAGTACTTAACTAAACCTTATTCGTTAAAAGATCTGACAATCCGATTAAATCGCTGTTTTGAAAAAAAACAGGCGATGAACGCCATCTATCAAGCATTGGACGATGGTAATAGGCAAAAAGTTATCGAATTATGTAAACCGCTTATTAACCAAAACTCAGCGTATAAACATGAATGTTTAGGCATTCGCTCTCGCCAACATTTCGAGTTGGGTGAATATAACCAAGCGAAAAAGATATATTCCGCTTACCTTGGCACGCCAAACTGCCAATGGGCGGCAATTGGTATGGGAAAAATAGCTTTAATAGAAAACAATTATTTTAATGCGATAAAGTATTTTCAGGCCGTCATTGATGATAACCCATTCTATTTGTCAGCATATGATTGGCTAGCGAAAGCGCATCGATTAAATAACGATGATCAACAAGC
>JBNKXM010000075.1:0-7480 GCA_050300315.1 Thalassotalea sp.
TATCAAAGGCAAGCTTTCCTTTTGCCATGCCACCTAAAGGTGCCATATTACTTGCTAATAATTTAAATACTGACTGCCTTAATTCGGTTGCTTTTTTCGCGTGTTTTTCTGATTGTGCGTCTTGTGCATTTGCTACACCTGTTGCGAAAATTACTGCGCTGGCAAGCACGCTAATAACCATTTTGTTTTTCATATTTTCCCTATGATTTGTTGTTAATTTTATCGGTGAAGTGTAACAGTTGCCGCAAAATATTCGAAGCGTAAATTACTTTATTTTCACAAAATATCGAGTTATCCTGTACAAGATTTAAGCAATGGGTTTTTTGATGTAGATAAAAATATTATATTTATATCAATGCTTTGTGAAATTCTCTCTTATTTTGTTCCGATATCGGACGAAATCTTCCCAATATCGGACTGTTTTAAATGATGCGTTTATTAATGCTTTATTTAGATGAATCGTCACTAAATTTGGTTTGGTAAAATGATCATAACTGTGACACCTTTTTCATCATTGTTGTGTAGTTCGATGATCCCTTGATGCTGCTCTATGATGTTTTTACAAAAACTCAAACCTATGCCTTGTCCATCATTTTTGGTTGAATAAAGTGGCACAAATGAATTGTCTAAATTTGCAAATCCATGTCCGTCATCGACAACCTCAATGATAAAATGTTGCTCATGTTCTGAAATATTAATTTGGACATTTGTCGCATCTGCTTCTTTGGCATTCTTGATCAAATTTATCAATACCTGTTCAAAAAAGCATATATCCGCCCAGAGATGATCCACAGAATTTTCCACCACAATTGGAAAATCTTTGAAGATACTCTTGAGCGAATTAGCTAAATCAGCGACGTTTAGCTTTTGTCTGTTAAGGCTAATTTTTTTTGTAATTGTAGAGTATCTGTCAACAAATTGTTGTAAGTGCAAACAGCGATCAGAGATCACATTAAGGATTTTTTTATCTCTTTCAATCAAACATTTGTCCGCTAAACTTTCAGCCATTGAAGAAACAGGGGTAAGTGAATTGCGTATTTCATGACCAAGCACGCGAATGATCTGTTGCCATGCTTTTAACTGGTTTTCTCGCAGAGCAAACTCGATATCTATAAATACTAATAATTGGTGCGACTCGCCATTGTCGATAAACTCGCTGTGTTTGACTTGCCATTTACTGTGTTGGTTATTGTTAAATTGCCACGTTTGACCATCAAACACTAATCCGAGTTGACGGGCGTTTGCGTAACGAAATACCTGCCACGGTTGTCGATAAAGCTGAAAAAACGCATCGTTAGCATAGGTTAATTGTTGTTTTTGATTAAAAATCATGATCGGGCTTTCAAGCTGACTGATCAGTTGATAAACCAAAAATACATGTTGGTCGTATCGCGATTTTTGCGTTTGCAGGTAATTACTTAGTTCATTAAGTTGTTGATGAAAGGCTTTCACTTTGCCTTGCGCAAACGCAGATTTTGCAAACTGGTTATAGTCATCCTGCTTAATGGCATCTAAATGTAGACTCGCCCTTGTGTATGAGCGCATTACTTGATACTTAATGGTGACTATTGACCAAATAACAAACAGCAGTAAGGCAAATTCTGATACGACGATCAGTTGCCAATTCAATTGAATAGACCACTGATATAACGCAAGAAAAATCGCCGCTGGTAGTGCTAAGACTAAAAGTTTAAGGGTTAGAAAGCTTTCGAGCGACGAGGATTTAAGCCAGTTCATATTTTTCGATTCTTCGGTACATGGATGATTTAGTTAGCCCTAGTAATTGTGCTGCTTTGGGGATGTGATTGTCGGTTTGGAGCAACGCCTTTTTAATCAGCATGATTTCTGCCTGACGTAAGGTCATTAACGGTAGTTCATGTTGAGGTATTGCCGCCGTTAATCGTAAATCTTCGGCATCAATATGCTGATTGGCATTGAGTAACACCGCGCGTTCAATTAAATGACTAAGTTCGCGGATATTACCTGGCCAATGATAGTCACTTAATGCTTGTTGTGCGCTGTGCGTGAGCTCTTGATAATTACGTTGATATTTTTGGCTGAATTTTTTAATAAAATACTCGGCTAATGGCACTATGTCTTGGGTTCTTTCTTTAAGAGACGGCACACGCAACTCTATGGTGTTTAGTCGGTAATATAAGTCTTCGCGAAATGCGTCGCTTGCGATCAATTGTGTAAAGTCAGCATTGGTTGCACTAATGATTCGACAATTTGTGTGTTTAGTTTTACTCGAACCTAATACTTCATACTCACCACTTTCAATAACGCGCAGCAGTTTGCTTGTTGCGCTAATGGGATATTAGCAATTTCATCTAAAAATAACGTGCCTTGCTCAGCCATCTCAAAACGGCCAATACGATTTTCTTTGGCATCAGTAAACGCCCCTTTTACATGACCAAACATTTCACTTTCAAACAGGTTTTCTGAGATAGCTCCCATATTGACAGAGATCAGTGGCTGGCTATTTACTTTAGACTGTTGATGAATAAATTGTGCTAATTCACTTTTACCTGTGCCGTTTTCACCTGTAAGCAGAATATTGGCATCGGTACCAGCGACTGTTGTTATATTATCGAGCAACTGTTGCATGCAGGCGGAACGCCACTGATAGTTATCATCATGCTGTTCGGTAAGTTGCTGTTTGAACTTTGCATTTTCCTCTTGCAAGTTAGTTAATGATAACTGTTGTTCAATAACGTGTAGGAGTTGCTTATTTTTCCACGGTTTTTCAACAAAATCTTTAGCGCCAAGTTTCATTGCTTGAATGACTAATTCAACGTTGCTCCATGCTGTCATTGCAATGACTGGTACTTGGTAATTTGATGTTTGTAGCCAACTTAAAAATTGCAGACCTTCTTCACCCGAGGTGGTGTCGAGACGAAAATTCATATCGAGTAAAATTAAAGCGATTGAATGCTCTTTTAATTTTATTTGTGCACTTTGCGGATTGTCAGCTTCGATGACGTTATAGCCGTTATCTTCTAATAACAGCTCTAGGCTTAAACGAATGTCTGAACGATCGTCAATTACTAAAATATTGGTCATAAAGTTGTGTACCAGTTGATGATGCTACATAGGGTCGTTAATAAAAACCACGCTGTCAATTTTCTTAAAAGCAAATAGCAATTTACATGCCTTCTATTGCTAAGCGAGGTGATTGTAGTATTTCATTGTTCAGCCATTGATTAAAAACTAGGATGCGCTCCATTTTTGGCGAATTTTTGTGATAAACAAGAAAGCGTTTCCAGTAAATCGGGTGTTTAATTTTAAAGGGGATCACTAATTGCCTACTTTGAAGATAAGGAGCAGCCATTTCTGAGGCGACAAGTGCGACGCCATGCCCATGGATCACCGCGCTTAATGCCATATCACTTGATGTTACTTCGGTTTTTAAGGTGTGATTTTCAAATCCGGCAACCTTGATATGGTTAAACCATGATTGCCAAGTGGTAACAGATTCATTGGCAAGACTCAGCAAACGGCAATTCAACAGATCGGCCGGTTTTGATAAACAACCATTTTCGATTAGTTTGGGTGAGCACACAGGATAAACGTAATCTTCGCCAAAATTTTCAATCACTAATTGCCCATCGCTATCGTCGAGTTGATTGGCGCTAAAGCGAATGGCGAGGTCGATATGTTTTTTCTGTAAGTCTTCGACTTGATTCGAACCTAGCACCTTCACATTTATCTCTGGATGTAATATTGAAAATTTGTGCAGCCTAGGCATCAACCAGAGCGAGCAAAACGCCTGAGTTGAAGTAATGGTGAGATCGCCTGCAATGCCTTCAGATTTTATGCTATTTAGCCCTTGAATGATTTCACTAAAGCCGCGTTGACAAGCGAGAAACAGCTTTTCACCACTTTGCGTTAATAGCATGCTACGACCACTACGGGTAAAGAGTTTAGTGGCTAGCATTTGTTCTAATTGGCGCATTTGCTGGCTGATGGCTGCTTGTGAGACGAACAACTCTTCGGCAGCTTTACTGTAACTTTGATGGCGCGCCGCACTTTCAAAGCTATGTAATGTATTAAGGTGTTTTAATCTTGCGTCCATATTGCAGTTAAATTAAATAATATAAGTATGGCTTATATTAGATGTTAATTCTTATCGTTGGTATAGGCAAAAATATTTACGCAAAATATCATCACACTCATTAAGAGGGATTGATGATGGATATATATAAAACCGAAGAAAACCAGTTTGATAGCCTATGTTGTCAGCAAGAACATAGTAGTGAATTACAACATGGAACGATAAAAAAGTCGTTCATCGAACGTTGGTTGAGGATAATATCAAATAAGTTAATGTTATCTGAACTTGTCAATTACAAATAATCGTAATTGACAAGTTTACAACGCCATGTCCCAGAGAATTCGAATTTCTTGCATAAACGCTTTGATCAGTGGGTCATCAGTACGCAGTTTAGCAACGACAAAATGTAGTGGCGTTGAAAAATCAAGCGTAGGCACTATTTGTACAAGTTGTTGTTTTTCTGCTTGTTGCGCTTCTTCTAATTCTAAAAAACTTAAACCTAGGCCACTTTTTACCAATTCTAGTCGAGTACTGTTATCGCTGGTTTTTAACACTGAAGGTAATTGTTCGCCCAGTGTAGCCGTGAGAAATAGATCGAATGGACAATATTCTCCCATCATGATCCAACGATGTTGCGTTAAATCAGCTTTGCTGAGCATGGTTGTACGATCAAAATTTACCGGCGCTATGGTGGTGATTTGTTGTTGCTTAACCGTGATGCCGATAAAGTCACTGGGAATATCACCAGAAATATAGCCACCATCTATGGCTTGAGCACGAATGTCGCTGATGGTTTTTCCCGTTGCTTGCTGGTGAATATCGAGACTGATCCCTGGGCAGTTTTCAGATAAATTATCAAACAGTTGTCGAATGTGCATTTGTTCAACGGGTAGATTAATTGCCAAGCGAAATGTACCTATGATCTCATGCTGATTGTCGGCGGCGGTATTTACTAAATCAATGGCACTATCTAAGGTTTGTTGTGCTTTCACTAACAACAGCTGACCTTTGTCAGTCAACGCCATGCCTTTGCTTGAGCGGGTAAATAGCGGCGTTGATAACTCTTCTTCTAACGCTTTTATATGGGCGCTGATCGCAGGTGGTGTAGTGTATAAGCGCTTTGCCGCCTGAGTTAAATTACCCGTTTGCGCGACCGCAACAAATGAACGTAAGTGATAAAACTCCAAGAGTATTTCCTTTAGTGTTAACGCAACAGAAATCGGCGGATTCGCCAATCATTATAACGAAAAATTTAGCGAACTAAGAATAGTTTTACCATTCATAGATCGTGAACAGCATCTTCAGTATTTGTGAATTTTTCCAATAAGGGCTTTAGGTTACTTTAACGCTATCAAAATCATCGTGACTGAGCGATGAACAAGTGAATCACCGAAAACAGGAGTCTAAATTATGTCAGATATCAGTAACGCCTTTGCCGAGCCACCAGTGATCAGCGAGCTAACACAACAATATTTTACTAATAAATTGGCATGTGAAACCGATTGCTCAGACGTCTATGCCGATATTAAGGCAAATCAACAGCACTATGTGTTATTGGATGTGCGTTCGCGCGAAGCATTTGAAAAAAGTCATGCAATTACTGCCGTTAGCATGCCACATGGTGAAATTAATCAAGAAACGTTTGCCAAGTATGCTAAAGACACCTTATTTGTCGTGTATTGCTGGGGACCAGGTTGCAATGGTGCAACAAAAGCGGCTGCTAAAATTTCAGCGTTAGGCTATGGCGTAAAAGAAATGATTGGCGGCATTCATTATTGGGAAGACTTTGAGCGTTATCCGGTTAATCGTCGTGTCAGTGAAGCTCAGCAGTAATAAGGAGGAAGCACATGGCAAGTATTCGTCTTGCGCAGCAAGGAGATCAACATGCGTTGCTGGCGTTAATGCAAGCGCATGCTCAATACGAAGGCCAGCAATTGCCAGTTAGAGATCAAGCAGCGCGTTTAGCTAATCTGAATTCGCTGCCTGTTACTATCTATGTTGTTGAGGTTAACGGGCAATTACAAGGATATATCTCATTCGTGCAGCAATTTTCAACATGGGACTTAGCTTGGTATCTGTATATAGATTGCCTGTATTTAACTCCTGAGTTTCGTGGTTTGGGGTTGGGGCATGAGCTGATGCAAATCGCAAAACACTATGCAAAGCAACAAGGGATAGCACAGCTGCAATGGCAAACACCTGCTGAAAACAGTTTAGCGATTGGTTTTTACCAAAAACTTGGGGCAAAAGCTCTGGCTAAGCAACGATTTATTTGGCCAGCGTAGTTTTTTGTCTTTGTGAAAATTTATATACCGTATTGATGGATAACTAGTGATGAGAGTTTTGATATTACTCCTTTTGATGACCAGTGATTTGTGTCATGGAGAAACAAGCACTTCAGGAATTTTGTTAAACCAAGCATGGCAAAAAGATTTATATGCCTTTGCCAAGCAACATTTTCAGCACAGTGCTTGGGGGATAGCGCATTATGAACGCAATTACTTAATGACAAAATTAATTGCAGAACAGGAAGGTATAGCATTTGATAGCGATGTTGTATTTGCTGCCGCATTTTTGCATGACCTCGGGGTATTTGAGCCGTATGTCATAGCTGGCGCTGAACATGCTAATACTGCAGTAACTAACATCGAACATATTCTGACGCCGATTGGTTTTCCGATGGAAAAAATAGCTAGGGTGAAAGCATTGATTTCAGGTCATATGTTTTATGCACATACTGGCGATGATTTATTAGTACAAGCATTTCATGATGCAGATACCTTAGACTTCCTCGGTGTCATTGGCATTATGCGGATTGTCTCGGTAACTACGCGTCATCGCTGGGCAACAGACTTACCCAGTGCTTTGAAAACGGTTGAAAGATTCAGTAAAGAATTACCAGCTAAGCTGGTGCTGACATCGTCACGAACAATCGCCGAAAACAGAATTGCTCAGTCGCAACGTTTTTTGCAAACACTGCGGCAAGAAACCAATGCTGGATTAAGTCTCTAAGTTAGCACGTTTATCCGCTTTCTTAATTGGTGAGTTAAGCTATCAAGGCGAATTTTGACCGCAGTTAAATTCGCCTGTGATCTATGATTAATATGGTTACACCACTTTAATGACACCACGATACATTTGCATCTGGCAGTGAAATTGATATTCACCTGCGGTTAATTTTGGCAGCTTAATTGGCGTGATGCTATTCAGTGTTAAGTTTTCACTAATTCCTAACGAAGGAATAAGTAACATTTCAGCACAAGGCGATTGATCTTCACGATGAAATTTTAATGTTAATGGTTTATCTGCGGCAATTTCAATTAACGCCGGTGAATAAATACCGTCTTTTACTTCAATCACCAGTTCATCGTCTTGCACCACAGTTTGTTTCGGTTGATACAACCAAAACCACCAGATAATGAGAAA
>JBNKXM010000076.1:0-7473 GCA_050300315.1 Thalassotalea sp.
AAGCCGTTGTTTTCGAAATGGCACAAGGGGCGTTAGCTAAATCAGGAGCCGATTATGCAATTGCGGTCTCTGGAATTGCTGGACCAGATGGCGGCACACCGGATAAACCCGTCGGTTCAGTATGGATTGCCTGGGGTCATAAAGACAAGATCAAAACGCACTATTTTTGTATCAAAGGTGATCGGGAATATTTTCAGACTATGGTGGCAACAAGGGCATTAGATTTGATCAGGCGAGAACTGATCAACAGTAAACAACAACCGTTTTATTTAAATCGCTGATAAAAGCGTCACTTTGTCATAACTATTTTATTTAGTTGCTTGTTATTTATTGCGTAGCAAATCAAAACTTTATATATTTGTTGTGAGTGTAGGCTAGAATTACGGTAGCAGTAACATATTTATTTTGGGGATTATCTCACGCGACTTCGGTATTAGCCGGAGGAGCAGTTGCGATAATCCCTAATGTTGTCTTCGCAATTAAAGCGTTTCGCTATGCAGGAGCAACCGCGTCAAAGAAAGTGATAGAGTCATTTTTTAGCGGCGTAAAATTAAAATTGGGTTTGACGGCGCTTTTATTCGCACTAGTCTTTAAATTTTTAGTGATTATTCCGCTGCCCTTTTTTACAAGTTTTTGTTTAGTAGTGGCTATGCCACTGGTAACACCATTTTTATTAAAATTTAAACTTTAATCATTAGGAACTTTAATATGTCTGCAGGTGAAATAACCAGCCAAGAATATATTAAACATCATTTGCACAATCTAACTGTGGGTGAAGGCTTTTGGGCTGTCCACGTAGATACGCTAGGATGGTCAATATTTTTAGGCTTAGTTTTTCTTTATATCTTCCGTTCAGTTGCCAAAAAAGCGGATACTGGCGTACCGGGTAAATTGCAATGTGCAATAGAAATGATTGTTGGCTTTGTTGACGACAGCGTTAAAAGCACATTTCATGGTAATAATCCGTTAATTGCACCATTAGCCTTAACTATTTTTGTTTGGGTGTTATTGATGAATGCAATGGATTGGATCCCTGTCGATCTATTACCTAAGATTTTTGAGTTGTTTGGTGTGCATTACATGAAAGCTGTACCAACAACCGATCCAAATATGACTTTTGCCTTGGCATTAGGTGTATTTATCTTAATTATTTACTATTCAATCAAAGTGAAAGGTATTGGTGGGTTTATTAAAGAATTAACCACTCAACCTTTCGGTCACTGGTCGTTATACCCTGTGAACTTTGTTCTTGAAATGGTTACTTTATTGGCTCGTCCGTTATCACTAGCATTACGTTTATTCGGTAACTTATATGCGGGTGAGTTGATATTTTTACTTATTGCGACAATTGGTATTGCCCAATTGCCAGTACATTTTTTATGGGCAGCGTTCCACTTGCTGGTTATCCCATTACAAGCGTTTATCTTTATGATGCTAACGATTCTGTATTTGAGTCTAGCGCATGAAGATCATTAGTTTTTTAACCCTAGTTTTTTTAACTTTATAACTTTACTTAAATAATCGGAGATAACTATGTTATATATCGCTGTTGCTTTATTAATCGGTCTAGGTGCTCTTGGTACCGCTATCGGTTTTGGTTTATTAGGTGGCAAATTCTTAGAATCAGCTGCTCGTCAACCTGAATTAGCACCTCAACTTCAAGTGAAAATGTTCATCGTGGCGGGTCTTATCGATGCTATCGCGATGATCGGTGTTGCTATTGGCTTATACCTATTATTCGCAGTTGGTGCTTAATTTTAAGTTGTTTTTTAACCGCGAATATTAAGGAGGTACACAAATGAACATTAATATGACCTTAATCGGTGAATTAATCGCATTTGTCGTATTTGTAATTTTTTGCATGAAGTATGTATGGCCACCAATTATTGGCGCCATCGAAACACGTCAGAAAACTATTGCTGACGGGTTAGCTGCTTCAGATCGTGCTGCAAAAGATCTTGAGCTTGCTCAAGAAAAAGCCACGGCTCAACTAAAAGAAGCAAAAGCGCAAGCAGCTGAAATTATTGAATCAGCTAAAAAACGCGAAGCTCAAATTGTTGAAGAAGCGGCTGAAAAAGCACAGGCAGAAAAAGCAAAAATTATTGCTGCTGGCCATGCAGAAATTGAGACTGAACGTAACCAAGCGAAAGAAGAATTACGCCAACAAGTGGCTGTTCTTGCGGTAGCTGGTGCCGAGAAAATTCTTGAGCGTTCAATTGATGCCGCTGCTCACAGCGACATCTTAGATAAACTTGTAGCTGAACTTTAAGAGGGTAATGAGCTATGTCTGAATTGACAACTGTCGCTCGTCCCTATGCTAAAGCAGCGTTTGATTTTGCTGTAGAGACGAATGCGGTAGATAACTGGTTTAACATGCTAGTGTTTGCTGCTGAAGTTTCTCAAAACGAAACTATGATGAACTACCTTTCAGGTGGTGCATCCGTTGAACAAGCCACAGACTTATTTTTAAAAGTTTGTGAACAACAACTCGACAGCAAAGGCCAAAACTTAATAAAAGTAATGGCTGAAAATCAACGTTTGTTGGTGCTACCACAGGTATTAGCTCAATTTAGCGAATTAAAAGCTGAATATGAGAAGACCATTGATGTGGATGTTACATCTGCTGTGAAATTAAAAGCAGCACAACAAAAAGTAATTAGCGCCGCGCTTGAAAAGCGTTTGGCTAGAAAAGTAAAGCTCAATTGTATTGTAGATGCAAACGTCGTCTCTGGCTTAGTTATTAAAGCTAAAGACATGGTAATAGATGGTTCAATACGAGGTAAATTGAACCGCTTAGCAACATCAATGCAATCTTAACGGGGAACAGAGCATGCAACTGAATTCCACTGAAATCGCTGAACTGATCAAGAATAGAATTGAACAGTTTGACGTAGTTAGTGAAGCTCGTAATGAAGGTACTATCGTTTCGGTAACAGACGGTATCATTCGCATCCACGGACTTGCAGACGTAATGCAAGGTGAGATGATCGAACTTCCTGGCAATCGTTACGCCATCGCATTAAACCTAGACCGTGATTCGGTCGGTGCGGTAGTCATGGGTCCTTATGCGGATCTTAGTGAAGGCGTAAAAGTAAAAGGTACTGGTCGTATTTTAGAAGTACCAGTTGGTCGTGGTTTATTAGGCCGCGTTGTAAACACTTTAGGTGAACCAATTGATGGCAAAGGCCCAATTGAAAATGATGGCTACTCTCCAGTAGAAGTTGTTGCACCAGGTGTTATCGAACGTAAGTCTGTTGACCAACCAGTACAAACTGGTATCAAATCAATTGACTCTATGATTCCAATCGGTCGTGGTCAGCGTGAGCTTATCATTGGTGACCGTCAGGTTGGTAAATCAGCTATCGCTTTAGATGCGATCATCAACCAAAAAGACACAGGTATTAAATGTGTATACGTAGCAATCGGTCAGAAAGCTTCTACCGTAGCTAACGTTGTACGTAGTTTAGAAGAGCATGGCGCGTTAGCAAACACTATCGTTGTTGTTGCTTCTGCTTCTGAAGCTGCTGCACTTCAATATCTAGCGCCTTACTCTGGTTGTTCAATGGGTGAATATTTCCGTGACCGTGGTGAAGATGCGTTAATCGTATATGATGATTTGTCTAAGCAAGCTGTTGCTTACCGTCAAATTTCATTGTTATTACGTCGTCCGCCAGGTCGTGAAGCATACCCAGGTGATGTTTTCTATCTTCACTCTCGTTTATTAGAACGTGCTGCTCGTGTAAACGAAGCTTATGTTGAACGTTTTACTAACGGTGAAGTTAAAGGTAAAACAGGTTCTTTAACTGCATTACCTATCATCGAAACACAAGCGGGTGACGTTTCTGCTTTCGTACCAACCAACGTAATTTCAATTACAGATGGTCAGATCTTCTTAGAATCTAACCTATTTAACGCAGGTATTCGTCCTGCGGTAAACGCGGGTATTTCGGTATCTCGTGTTGGTGGTGCAGCACAAACTAAAATCATCAAGAAACTTGGTGGTGGTATCCGTTTAGCGTTAGCTCAATATGCTGAATTAGCAGCATTTGCGCAATTTGCTTCTGACTTAGATGACGCAACACGTGCTCAGTTAGAGCATGGTCAGCGTGTAACAGAATTGATGAAGCAAAAACAATACAGCCCATTGTCAATTGCAGAAACAGCAGTATCGTTATTTGCAGCTGAAAAAGGTTATTTAACTGACGTAGAAATTAACAAAGTTGTTGATTTTGAAGCGGCATTACTTAGCTATGCAAACAATGAACAAGCTGAATCGATGGCTACAATCAACGAAAGTGGCGATTACAATAAAGATATTGAAGCAGGTTTAGTTAAAGCTATTGAAACATTCAAAGCTACGCAAACTTGGTAATTTGTTAACTTTCGGAGAGAATAGTCATGTCCGGCGCTAAAGAGATAAAATCGAAGATTGGAAGCGTACAAAATACGCAGAAGATCACCAGCGCGATGGAAATGGTTGCAGCCAGTAAAATGCGCAGAGCGCAAGAATCAATGGCTGCCTCTCGTCCATACGCTGAAAATATGCGAAATGTGATCGGTCACATCGCGCTTGGTAACTTAGAATATCGCCATCCATATTTGGAAGAGCGTGAAGTTAAGCGCGTAGGTTATATTGTTGTCTCTACCGACCGTGGTTTATGTGGTGGTTTAAATATTAACTTATTTAAGCGAGTTCTTGCTGACGCAGGCCAATGGCAAGCACAAGGTGCTGAAATTGAGTTTGGTGTTGTTGGTTCAAAAGCGACTGCTTTTTTCAACAACTTAAAAGCAAATGTTACATCACAAATTTCAGGGTTGGGTGATAGCCCTTCAGTAACAGACCTTATCGGTAGTGTTAAGGTGATGCTGAATGCCTATGACAATGGTGACATTGATAAGCTGTTCATTGTATATAACAAATTTGTTAATACCATGACGCAGCAACCGACCATCGATCAACTTTTACCTTTACCTAAGTCAGACGATGACGCAATAAAACATCGTTGGGACTACTTATATGAACCAGATGCTCAAGCATTGCTTGAACAATTATTAGTTCGTTATACAGAGTCTCAAGTATATCAAGGTGTAGTTGAAAACCTCGCATGTGAGCAAGCTGCTCGTATGGTTGCGATGAAAGCCGCAACAGACAATGCGGGTGACTTAATAGGCGAATTACAATTGGTATATAACAAAGCGCGTCAAGCAAGTATTACTCAAGAGTTGAGTGAAATTTGTGCTGGTGCTGCAGCGGTATAGGTAAATGTTCTTGTAAAAGAGCACAATTATAGAGGATTAAACATGAGTACAGGTAAAGTCGTCCAAATCATTGGCGCAGTTGTGGATGTTGAATTTCCACAAGATGCTGTACCTCAGGTATATGACGCAATTAAAGTAACTGAAGGTGACCTTTCAGGCTTAGTACTTGAAGTACAACAGCAATTAGGCGGTGGCGTAGTTCGTTCAATCGCTATGGGTTCATCTGACGGTTTGCGTCGTGGTCTGAACGTAGAAAACACAGGTACTAACATCCAAGTTCCAGTAGGTACTGCAACTTTGGGTCGTATCATGAACGTTTTGGGTGAGCCAATCGATGAAGCTGGCCCAATCGGCGAAGAAGAAAAATGGTCTATTCACCGTGAAGCACCAGCATATGCTGATCAAGCTGCGGCGAATGAATTATTAGAAACTGGTATCAAAGTAATCGACTTAGTATGTCCATTTGCTAAAGGTGGTAAAGTTGGTTTATTCGGTGGTGCTGGTGTTGGTAAAACCGTTAACATGATGGAGCTTATCCGTAACATCGCAATCGAACACAGTGGTTATTCTGTTTTCGCTGGTGTTGGTGAGCGTACTCGTGAAGGTAACGATTTCTACCACGAAATGAACGATTCTAACGTACTTGATAAAGTAGCGTTGGTTTACGGTCAAATGAATGAGCCTCCAGGAAACCGTTTACGTGTAGCGATGACTGGTTTAACAATGGCTGAGAAGTTCCGTGACGAAGGTCGTGACGTTCTTTTCTTCGTTGATAACATTTATCGTTATACACTTGCTGGTACTGAGGTATCTGCATTGTTAGGTCGTATGCCTTCTGCGGTAGGTTATCAGCCAACATTGGCTGAAGAAATGGGTGTTTTACAAGAGCGTATTACCTCGACTAAAACAGGTTCAATTACTTCAATCCAAGCGGTATACGTACCTGCGGATGACTTGACTGACCCTAGCCCAGCAACAACCTTTGCTCACTTAGATGCAACTGTTGTACTTAGCCGTGATATCGCTGCACAAGGTATCTATCCAGCTATCGATCCGCTTGACTCTACTTCGCGTCAATTAGATCCATTAGTTATTGGTACTGAGCACTATGAAGTAGCTCGTGGCGTACAATCAACATTACAACGTTATAAAGAACTGAAAGACATTATTGCTATCTTAGGTATGGATGAGCTTTCTGAAGAAGATAAGCAAACGGTATCTCGCGCTCGTAAGATCCAACGCTTCTTATCTCAACCGTTCTTTGTTGCTGAAGTATTCACAGGTTCTCCTGGTAAGTATGTATCACTTAAAGACACAATTGCTGGCTTTAAAGGTATTCTTGCTGGTGAGTACGATGATATGCCTGAGCAAGCTTTCTACATGGTTGGTTCTATTGAAGAAGCAACTGAAAAAGCTAAAAACATGTAATGAAAGCTGGCGGTTACTTAGTGATTAAGTTACCGCCTATTTGGAGGTCAAGATGGCAATACTTTCTGTAAATCTGAATGTAGTAAGTGCTGAAGAGAGCTTATTCTCAGGGGCTATCGAGTCATTACAGATCACAGGTAGTGAAGGTGAATTAGGTATTATGCCTGGTCACGCACCTTTACTGACCTCACTAAAACCTGGCATGGCAAGAATCGTTAAGAAAGGTGGAGAAGAAGAAGTTATCTACATTTCTGGCGGTATGCTTGAAGTTCAGCCAAATCATGTCACAGTGTTAGCCGATGTTGCTACGCGTGGTACTGACTTAGATGAACAAGCAGCTCAAGAAGCGAAAGCTCGAGCTGAAGCACACTTAAATGACCACGGTGATGATGTTAATTATGCTGAAGCTGCTTCAGAATTAGCTCGTGCTGTAGCTCAATTACGTGTTATTCAGGCGATTAAAAAAAAGATCTAGCTAACTGCTAATGCTATAACGTTAAGTTTTAGTGATTTAAATAAAAGCGACTTTTTACTTCGGTAAGCAGTCGCTTTTTTGCTTTTATCGTTTTTTGTTGATTTTTATCAAGAAAAATTGGGCAAGTTTTAATTTTTAACACTATATTTTTCTTATGGAATTTAACAATAATAATCTATGAGTGAATATCAATATTATGAATTCCGAACGATTGATCGCCCTCTGACCGAAGAGGAACAGGCTGCATTTCAGGCCCGTCTGAACACCATTTACCAGGATTATCGCAATCGTTCGGCCTTGTTGAGACGCCT
>JBNKXM010000077.1:0-7451 GCA_050300315.1 Thalassotalea sp.
CTATTCCTTAGTTTCATAAAACATCCTACTTAAGTACTAATTAAAAATGATAGCTAAGTCCAAGAGAAAACCCTGTAATATCCATATCACCATCGTGATATAATGATTGATAGCCCAATCTAACCCGAACATTATCAAGCATAGGGATTTCTTGGTATAATGAGGCGCCCCAAGAAAAGCCATTGTAATCATCGACCCCGCTATAAGAATTAGCAGGTCCTTTAACAGTTAACTCAGTGCTTGCATATCCCAGCGAAACATCAATACCGAAGCCGTTAATAGTGTAAGAACGAAAGAGTAAATACAAAGCTTTGCTTTGCTCTAGGTCAAACGTTAACGTCGAAATATTATTTGAACTATTACCGACAGAATACTGCGCCTCTAATGATATTTGGTCATATATACCAGTACCAAGTCTAAAGTTAATCATACTCGGCTGAGCATTCTTACCAGCAAGCTCAATATCAGATTTGACATAATCAACACTAAAATACGTTGATTCAACGGCATTAACGTCAGCTCTACATAGAAAAGGAAAATTAAATAACAGAAAAACGGGGAGTTTCTTGTGCATAAAGTTAAATTTCATCCATAAAAATTTGCGGGCACCATACAGCACCATTAACAAAAATGCAACAAAACTAAATAGGGCTATTTTAGCTCTTTACGCTGCGCCATTTCCATCGCGCCACGAGCGATAAAGCGTAATTGTTGAATGGTGCGATATGCTAATTGTTCACGCTCTTTTTTATCCGCATCCAACGCGTCAGATCCTGCACTAAACACTATGGTAACAGCGGCATTAGCTTGTAAATACGCCACTTCAGCATCAAGCTTATTGGCCTGTTGTAAATAATCACAAAGTTCCAAGGTGAAATAACTGATCTCACGATTTACAGCAGCACGAAACGCGGCAGAGGTTCCTGAGCGTTCACGTAGCAATAAGCGAAAAATATTGCCATTATTTTCGATAAATTCCATAAAGGTGCGTACAGATATTTGGATCACCGAGCCACCTTTCTCGATGCGTTGCCTCGCTTGACGCATCAATTGGCGTAATGTTAAACCGGCTTCATCAACTAGCGTTAAGCCAAGTTCATCCATATCCGAAAAATGACGATAAAAAGATGTTGGCGCAAGCCCTGCTTCCTTAGCCACTTCTCGTAAACTCAAACTAGAAAAGCTACGCTCACTACTTAATTGCCCCAATGCCGCATCAATTAATTGACGGCGGGTTTTTTCTTTTTGTTGGGCTCTGATACCAGTCATTGGACTTTTTCCAAAAATATTCGTTTTCAACAGACCCTTATATGATACTGAAATAACATCGGAATACTAGCGCCGGTTATGCATTAACAAAAATCACTCCTTGTCACAAATTTATCAACAAATATTACTTGACTCATCTGGTACGACAACTAAAATAGCGTACACGTGTACACTGAATGTGTTTGTTAGCTGATTTAGAATTCTGGACAATTTATGAAAAAACCCAAGATCATTTGGTTAAATGTTAGTGTGTTTTTACTAACATTTTTATTTGCCGCCATTGCTGTGCCTTATCGAGCAATAACCCATGGCTTCGATAGCGCTGAAATTATCATGGCGATTATCTGCTTTATTTATTGCGGCATGTCGATCACCGCTGGCTATCACAGATTGTGGTCGCATAAAACCTATCAGGCTCATTGGTCACTGCGCCTTATCTATGCACTAGGTGGTGCTTTTGCCCTACAAAATAGTATTTTGCATTGGTCTTCCGATCATCGTGTTCATCATAAGCATGTTGATAATAATGACGTTGATCCATACTCAGCTAAACGCGGTTTTTGGTACTCACATATAGGTTGGATGCTTAGAGAATACCAAGCCCACAGATACACCAACTATGACAACGTCAGAGATCTGCAAAAAGATCCTATTGTCAATTGGCAGCACAAGCATTATTTATTACTCACCATTACTCTTAATTTCGGTATTCCAATCGCGTTTGGCTTATGGCACGGAGATGTGATCAGCAGTTTATTGCTAGTAGGCGTATTACGTTTAGTACTCAGTCATCACACCACGTTTTTTATTAACTCGTTAGCGCATATCTGGGGCAAACAAACATACACAGAGAAAAATACTGCACGTGATAATGGCTTTTTAGCATTACTGACCTTTGGTGAAGGCTATCATAATTTTCATCATATCTTTGAAAATGACTACCGCAATGGTATTCGTTGGTGGCAATTTGATCCGACAAAATGGCTGATCAAAAGCTGTCATTACTTAGGTCTTACTCACAAGCTCAGAACCAGCCCAGAAGATAAAATAGAAAAAGCGCGCTTAGCGATGATCTTAAAACGTAGCCAGCAAAAACTCAGTGCTCATCCAAATGCGGAGCAATTACTGGAGCGCTTACAACACGAATATGATGCGTTAATTCATAAAATTAATGATTACTACGCGATTAAAAAAGCGTTACTTACCACGAAACGCGATCAATTAATTGCCGACGTTGAGAAATCAGAAATGATGTCACAATACAAAGAGCTGAAACAACGCTTGACCGAACAACGTCGCAGTTGGCAGTTTTTCATTGAAAAACTCGCGTAAACAATAATTTATTAGTTACCAATCGCACAATTCCTGCTAAAATTTTTGATATCTTTAGGCAGGAATTGAGGCGCTATCTTTGGCTAAACCAGCATCATCTTCAAGTAAAACAGAGCAAATCCCATCGTATGACTTTGACGCAATAATCATCGGTACAGGCCCCGGTGGTGAAGGCGCAGCAATGAACTTAGCGAAAAAAGATAAACGCGTGGCGATTATCGAGCGTTATAGCAAAGTCGGTGGTGGCTGTACTCATTGGGGCACCATTCCTTCAAAAGCGCTACGCCAATCGGTCAGTCGTTTGATCGAATATAATTCTAACCCGCTATTTAATGCAGGTGCCGATGCTAAACATTTAACTTTTCAAGATATTCTGAGTCATGCCTCGGCGGTTATTCGCAAGCAAGTGGATTTACGTAGTGGTTTTTATAAGCGTAATCGTGTCGAGCATTATCTCGGTGAGGCGTCATTTGTTGATGCACACACTATTCGTATTTTAAGACATGACGGCTCGGTCGATAAAATTACTGCTAAGCAAATAGTCATTGCCACAGGTTCTCGTCCTTATCGTCCGGCTGAAATTGACTTTAACCATCCTCGTATTTATGACTCAGATAGTATCTTAGAACTCAGCCATGCACCGCGTCACGTCATTATTTATGGCGCGGGGGTTATTGGTAGTGAGTATGCCTCAATCTTTAGAGGCTTAGGCGTTAAAGTAGATTTAGTAAACACACGTGACCGCTTATTATCATTCCTTGATGACGAAATGTCTGACTCATTGAGCTATCACCTATGGAATAATGGTGTTGTCATTCGCCATGGTGAGCAAATTGAACGTGTTGATGCCAGCGATGATCATGTGATTGTGCATTTAGAGTCAGGCAAAAAAATGAAAGCCGATTGCTTGTTATGGGCAAATGGCCGTACAGGGAACACTGCCGATTTAGAGTTAGCCGCCGCCGGATTAAAAGCCGATGGTCGGGGACAACTAAAAGTAAACGATTGTTATCAAACGGAAGTAGAAAACATCTATGCCGTTGGTGATGTTATCGGTTACCCGAGTCTTGCCAGTGCAGCGTTTGATCAAGGACGAATTTGTGCCAGCGCAATGTTAAATAACGACAGCAAAGCCAAACTCATTGTTGATATACCTACAGGTATTTATACCATTCCGGAAATTAGCTCGGTTGGTAAAACAGAGCAACAGCTCACGGAAGCCAAAGTACCGTATGAAGTGGGCCGCGCACAATTTAAGCATTTAGCACGAGCGCAAATATCAAATAATCTCGTTGGCTCGCTGAAAATTCTATTCCACAGAGAAACCAAAGAAATTTTGGGCATTCATTGTTTTGGTGAAAATGCGGCTGAGATCATTCATATCGGTCAAGCGATCATGCAACAAAAAAATGGTGGCAATAATATTGAATATTTTGTTGAAACTACGTTTAACTACCCAACTATGGCTGAAGCGTTTCGGGTAGCAGCGCTCAACGGGTTAAATCGCTTATTTTAATCAATCACTAATTACAGCAAAAAGGAAAACTCATGAAATTTATGGCTCTTGTTTTTATAACTTTGATGAGTTTTCTCTCGTTAAGTAACGCGATTGCAGTTGAAAGCTCAGTACAGAGCACGAAAAGTTACAGTATTTATCTGGTTAGGCATGCCGAAAAACAAACGCAACAGAAAAATCCAGCACTCACAGAATGTGGTCACCAACGAGCGGCTCAATTGGCAACGACGCTCGAACTTACGGGTATTAAGCAAATCTATAGCACACAATTGCTAAGAACCGAACAAACGGCGCAACCACTTGCCGAAAAATTAGCGCTGGATGTTCTCGCTTATTCACCGAAAGAACTCGGCGCACTCGCGCAGAAAGTCAAACAACAAAAGCTAAACACCTTGATTGTGGGACACAGTAACACCACGCCGCAGCTGACATCACTAATCGCAGAAATCCCAGTTGAACCTATCACTGAACAAGAATATCAGATGCTATATCAGATCACGTTTTCTGGCGAGCATGCAACACTTAGCTTGTTAAAACAGCCATTAACTTGTCAGTAGTTAACTTATAAAAAAACAAAGGGAGCTAAGCTCCCTTTGTTTATACCAATTAACCTAATAACCATCTATTGGTGCATAATTTACTATAGTATTAATTACTTATGATACGGTTTACTTAAACGGTGTACCGCTTCAATAAAGTGACCAGCGTGTTCAGGATTAACGTCAGGGTGGATACCATGACCTAAGTTAAAGACGTGTCCAGTGCCTGTATCACCAAATCCTTTAAGGATAGTTGCCACTTCTTGCTCAATACGTTCAACTGATGCGTATAACATCGATGGATCCATATTACCTTGCAACGCAACTTTATCGCCCACACGCGCTTTGGCATTGTCAATATCGATAGTCCAATCAAGACCGACACCATCACACCCCGTCGCAGCTATGTCTTCTAACCACATACCGCCGTTTTTCGTGAACAAGGTAACTGGTACTTTACGGCCGTCATTTTCACGCGTTAAACCATCGACGACTTTCGCCATGTATTGTAATGAGAAATCTTTATAATCACGTGGCGATAACACACCACCCCACGTATCGAATACCATGACTGATTGCGCGCCAGCAGCAATTTGTGCATTAAGATAAGAAATAACTGAGTCAGCAAGCTTATCAAGCAATAAATGTAATGTTTGCGGCTCGGCATACATCATTTTTTTAATTTTGGTAAACGCTTTTGAACTGCCGCCTTCAACCATGTAAGTCGCAAGTGTCCACGGACTTCCAGAAAAGCCAATCAAAGGTACCTGACCTTTTAATTCTTTACGGATAGAGCGCACAGCATTCATTACATACTGAAGTTCACCTTCAGGATCTGGCAAACCAATTTTATCAACGTCTGCTTTGCAGGTAATAGGACGCTCAAACTTAGGACCTTCACCCGTTTCAAAATATAAACCTAAACCCATTGCATCAGGAATGGTTAAAATGTCACTAAATAAGATCGCAGCATCTAGTGGAAAACGACGTAATGGTTGAATCGTCACTTCGGTCGCAAGCTCAGTATTACGACATAACGACATAAAATCACCAGCATCTTTACGCGTTTCTTTATATTCAGGTAAATAACGCCCTGCCTGTCTCATCATCCATACTGGCGTGTAATCTACAGGTTGACGTAACAAAGCGCGTAAATAAGTGTCGTTTTTTAATTCAGTCATTAAGAGTTATCCATTAAATCAAGTCGCCGCATTCTATCACCGACAATTTTTTTGATCTATGTTCTAAATCAAAACAAGCAAAATATAAAACATGCAATTTACATAAATCCCCTGAAGCCCTTTACCAATCATGAACTTAGTTTTAACAATTCTATAACGTCTATTTTTTGAGCTAATATACGAACAAACTCGTGGTATAAAAGCTCTAATAAAGTTGTTGCACGGGTAAAATCGGTTTGCTATAAATTGTCCCGCGCTAACAGAAAACAATAATAATAAAAAAACAAAATTAATAAGAAGCTAGTAAAACTAGACCATACAGCGAGCATTTCAGGCCTCACATTTGTGAGGCTTTTTTATTGCCTAAAATAATGTGTTTACATAAAACAAAAGAGTCAGAACTAACCTTAAGGAGCTCCTAGCGGCTCTTTCTCTGTTGCTAATAAAATTGCTAGTAAATATGTAAGGAACTTTAGGAAAACTTCCAGCTAATACGATAGATCAAATATAAGACCCCAAATAAATACTTATTATCAATTGATTTTATCATTCGTGATTAGGATCAATACTCATTTTTCATGGTTAGGTAAGCTGTTAACTCACCGCTAATCGCCTTTTTTAAACATAAGAGACTGAGAAAATTTTTTATGCTGTATTTGTATCTTGGCTATCTCGCCGCACAAGCTTATACCGTTTTTGACGTATTGACGGGAATCCGCTTTGTCTGGTCTGTACATATTTTTTCTGTCATTGTCTTACTGGGCTTTTCCTTCTTTCCTGTTATTGGCTACTGGTTTGCAAAAACGCTAGGCGCTAAGGGACAATCAAACAACAGCTTGCTATTGATCTATGGCATCATAATAGGCGCATCAGAAGCGGCTCTTTACCAATTAAACCTTTTATCCTATGAAGACAACTATTTAGGTAGTTTATTCTCATTTTTGTTAATGTTTGGTGTTGCTTGCCTTGCTACACCAAAGCATAAAGGATTAGCAGAGCAAAAATATTAAATGAATTTTTGATGCTATCCCACTAGCTGAATAGCATCAAAAATCAGAGCAATCAAATGCTCAAAATCCTTGTTCTATAAACTCATTAAATTCTTACAATATAAGAATTATTTTTCTTGTTATTTTCCCTCGCTAACTTTATAAAGCGCCTTCCGAAAAACTAGTCACTAATCAAAAATCTATAAAATAATATAAGGAACATATAATGTACAAAATTAAGTATTCATTGCTGAATATTGTTCTCCTCCCTTTTTATCTTGCCATGCTGAGCTTTTCAATGTTATCGCAGGCGGACCAAACTGATGACCTTATCAGTCAACTAATGGCTGAACGAAATATACCGGGCCTACAGCTCGCGGTAGTTAAAAACGGTAAAATTATTAAAACTGGCAATTATGGCCTATCAAATTTACAAGACAGCATTGCCGTGCAAAGCAATACCTTATTCCCTGTTAATTCAATGACCAAAGCATTTACAGGTGTTGCGTTGATACAATTGGTTGAAAAAGGTGTGCTTTCGCTTGATGATCCAATCGGTAAACATTTACCCAATTTACCTGACAAATGGAAACCGTTAACAATTAAACAGTTGATGGCTCATACT
>JBNKXM010000078.1:0-7445 GCA_050300315.1 Thalassotalea sp.
GCACATCGGCCAGATCGGGGGCATGGTAAAGCGCATCCGCGAGGTGATTCCCAACGCCAAGCTGGTGTACAACAATTCGCCCTCATTTAACTGGACGCTGAACTTCCGCCAACAAGTATTTGATGCCATGGTTGAAGCTGGTGAAGATGTGTCTGCATATGACCGTGATCGCTTAATGAGCGCGGAATATGACCAAACTGAACTGGCACTAACGGCAGATGAACGTATTCGTACCTTCCAAGCCGATGCTGCAAAAGAAGCGGGAATTTTCCACCATTTGATCACCTTACCAACATACCATACCGCTGCGTTATCAACGGATAACCTAGCGAAAGAATACTTTGGTGACCAAGGCATGCTAGGTTATGTACTAAATGTTCAACGTCAAGAGATCCGTCAAGGCATTGCTTGTGTTAAACATCAAAACATGGCGGGTTCAGATATGGGTGATGATCATAAAGAATACTTTGCTGGTGAAGCGGCATTAAAAGCTGCAGGTAAAGACAACACCATGAATCAGTTTGCTAATATTGCTTAGTAGTTAAACAACATCGCGTTTCTACTAGCGCGCTAACCACAAGGAAACTTATGGCTAGCGCGCTTTTTTTATATGCGTTGATGAATGCTATCTTCAGTTAGGAAAACTTTGTGTTATGTCAACGTCTATAAAATTACTAGTGCTATAGTGATGCTGAGTGAAGTTTTTATTGCTATTTTTACCAAAATTGGTAAGGTACTGTTTTTATATACAGCTCTTGTGGCATCTGAAACTTAGTTTAAGATGAGCAATGAGAGTCACATATCGTAAAATTAAGGGAAAGTAATGGCCGTTGAAAGTCGATTTGTTGTCATAAGACAAGGGGTGGAGGTAGAAACATTTATGGATAAGAAAGCCGCAGATGAATATGACAAGATGTTGGATATAGCGGACAATCTTGCCGAGATGTTTGAAACCGCACCTGTTGAATTATCAGAAGTCGTTCGCGAAGAGTTGTGCATCTATTTAGCTAAACACAGAGAAGATGTGTTAGTCGCGTTACAAGCGAAAAAGCCGAAAGTCGTTAAAAAACCAGCGGCTAAAAAGCAAGAAGCTAAAGTAGAAAAAGCAGAGCCAGCCGAACAACCTAGTGATGCAGCGTAACCTGATGTACTCAGCTAATAATTGTATGGTGTTTTAATTATTGTGATAGTTTGTCTACAGTGATCCCATATCAAATTATTCGTAGTGCAAAACGTAAAACCATTGCTTTACAGCTCAAATCAGGCGAGCTGGTGGTAAGAGCGCCTTTTGGTGTAACGCAACAATATATCGAGCGTTTGGTCAGCAGCAAGCAAGCGTGGATAGCGTCTAAGTTGCATTGTTATTTACAAAGGGAAAAAATAACCGCTGATCATGCAACGAAACTTGAAGACGGTGGTCGAATTTGGCTCTATGGCCACAAACGCACCATACAACTGCAGTTTACTGCTAGCACGCCAGTACAAGTGCTTGATAACCAAGTGGTGATCTCACTACATCCTCGTTATCAAAAACTTAGTAAACAACAGCATAACCAACAGATCAAATTACAGTTAGCCCGTTGGATGAAGCATCATGCCACAATGTTGATTGAGGCCAAGCTGGCATATTTTTCTCCGATCTTACAATTGACGCCAACTAAAGTGAGTATTCGTTTGTATAAGGCCCGTTGGGGGAGCTGTAACAGTCTAGGGCAGCTGAGCTTTAATTACCTGCTGATGATGCTACCTGAATCTGTGGTTGATTATTTAGTGATCCACGAGCTTTGCCATTTACAATTTCTTGATCATAGCGGCAATTTTTGGCAATTGGTCAGTGATTATTGCCCTAATTATCAAGATGAAAAACAATGGCTGAAGCAACATCAGTCTTGTCTTGCTTGGCCTGAAACAACAAACTAATCATAACTATGCTTGGCGATTATTTTTCTACTCGTGCATCTTTGATGCATATCAAGTTTATCTATTGTTTTTCTAATAAAGACATAGGCTTAGTTTATACTCTTGGCACAAAATTTGTTTGATAGTTTCTACCTATAATCATAATAAAGGAATAAGCCAATTATTTGGCGTCATAAAGAGTCATGAGGAATTGTTATGAAAATTAATCGATTTAGCTGGAAAATAGCATCGATCTATATACTGTCAGCTTTGATGTCTATCATGGTGCTTCAGTATGTTTTAGGTCTTTAACTAATCCATCGATAGGTAATATTGTCAATTGTTACACTTATCATCAGTAATCAACACTTAAGTTGTGTGTTTATTACTGTTTGATTAATAGAATTTAACTTAAATGTTATCAATAAGTTAATAAGTGTGTTTTCTTTCTACCAACATTAGTTTAAAAAAAACTCATTTTTTCCCTCAATAACCATTAACACTGTAGTGTTTTTAGGTTAAATTAGCACCATAAAAATAAAAACTAGGATAATAATTCATGAGCTCGTCAGTACTTATTTGTGATGACTCCAATCTTGCTAGAAAACAGGTGCTAAGAAGTTTACCTGATTCGTTATCTGCTAATGCTCAATTAGCGACGAATGGCGCAGAAGCGTTAGAGTTGCTTAATCGTCAATCTTTTGATGTGTTATTTCTTGATTTAACCATGCCTGTAGTCGACGGTATCGGTGTACTTGAAGGGATTAAACAAGCTGGTCTTTCTACTAAAGTGTTTGTGATTTCTGCAGACATTCAACCTGAAATGCAAAATAAAGTATTGCAGTTGGGGGCGAAAGCATTCCTTCGTAAACCCGTTCAAATAGATGTGCTAAATCATCATTTACAAGAATACGGTTTAATATGAACCATTTTAATTTTACTGACGATCAACAAGACTGTTTACAAGAAATTATTAACGTTGCTATGGGGCAGGCGAGCGATCAACTTGCTCGTTATTTAGATACGTTTGTTTATTTGAAAGTGCCAAGCATCGAACAAGTTGATTCTCAGCATTTAACTAATACGTTACAAACAGAGCAACAAGCAGTCGCCGTGGTGAGCCAAGGTTTTTTTGGCTATGAAGGTATACGAGGCGAAGCGTTGTTGATGTATCACCCTAAAGATTCAGATCGCTTGGCTGATTTACTTGGCTATGAGCCAGATGAACTTACGGTTGAAGAACAAATCATCGATCTTAGTTCTATTTTAACGACAACGTTTTTAAATGTTTTTGCGAGCCAAATTGACAACCAAATGTCATACAGTGCGCCGCGTTTGTTATCCTCTTCTAAGTCCGCAATATCAGAGCATATCGAGCAACAATCGTTTAATTGGGACGTCGCACTAAAAGTGAAGATCACTTATCATGTCACTGATTATTCTTTTAATTGTGACATGATTTTGCTTATCCCCGAAGCTGCAATCGTTAATATAACTGCGGTTCTAGATCGCATATTGGAAGCATTCTAATGTCGACTAACATTTGTCATAGCATTGCTGAACAATTAAATACTGGGGTGTTGATCCTTGATTTAGAATTTAACATTGTTGAATGGAATCGTTATTTGCAAGTACACGCAAATAAACGCGCGGAAGAGGTTCTTAATCAATCCATTTTTACCGTGTTTCCTGAGCTACCGAAAAAGTGGTTTGAACGAAAACTAGCAAGTGTTGTGCAATTAGGCACACCTAATTTTTGTTCATGGGAGCAACGCCATCATTTGTTTGAGTTGCCACATACTAGGCCGATTACCACAGATAGCCATTTTATGGCACAAAACTGTACGTTTTTACCAATAAAGACAGACGGCCAGCTGAGCCATATCTGTATCTTAATCGAAGATGCAACCGATGTTTGTCATTATCAGTCGAAATTAAATAAGGCGTTAGAAGAATTAGCTAAAGCCAATAAAATCGACGGACTAACACAGATTTTCAATCGTAAACATTGGGAAGAATGCTTAGCGAAAGAATTTGCACGAGCGCGTCGATACGACCATGGCTTAGCGTTGATCATGCTCGATTTAGATCATTTTAAATTACTGAATGACACTTATGGTCATCAATGTGGTGATAGGGTGCTGGTGGAAATAGCACAAAAGATCACGTCATTATTGCGCTTGTGTGATATATTTGGTCGCTATGGCGGAGAAGAATTTGCAATCATTCTACCAGAAACCAATTTAGCTGGCGCTATTGATGTAGCGGAAAGGATCCGTCATGAAATTGAAAATTATGTAATAAATTTTCAGGGTGAAGCGATTCGTATATCTGCAAGCGTTGGTGTTGCCACGATAAACATGAATGATAAGCGCTACGAAGACTTAATTTCAAGCGCAGACCTTGCGTTATATGATGCTAAGGCGGCCGGACGTAATAGAGTTTGTCTTGCAAGAGAAATGGATGAATGCTTAGCAAGTTAAATATTTATACGATTTTACCTGCGTTTATTCATAATAGTTCTATATTTTATTCATAATTAGTAGTTGACAGAAAATTACAGATAGGGCACTTTATAGCCATGAAAATGATTACTCGCCAAATTACCATTATTATCACTACCACCCTCACCGGGATGGTGGTCATTGGCTGACGAGTAAAAGAAAGTATTTTATCAAAGCCCGTGACCATTAAGGTTTCGGGCTTTTTTCGTTTTTAGAGGAAGTAAAAATGCGTGTGTTAAAATTTGGTGGTTCGTCGTTAGCATCTGCTGAACGTTTTGTTCAGGTTGCTAATATCATCAAGAGTAAAAGTTCGTCGACAGCGGTTGCTGTAGTGGTTTCTGCGCCACAAGGCGTGACCAATCACTTGGTCGCTATGGCGGAAAATATTTCTGATGAAATAAAATTACAAAACGATCTTCAACATTTTCGCAATGCAATTGAAACCATTATTAACGATTTATCAGCGACGATAAGTCATTTTGAAGCGCGCCATGCAGAGCAAACGTTAGCTAATTGGGAACACCAATTGGGTCGTTACCTGCAAGGGGCAACCATGTTGTCATATTGTCCAGATCATATACGCGCAATAATCATCAGTATCGGTGAGCGCATGAGTGTTGCTATTTTAGATTCAGTATTAAAAGCAAGTGATATTGATGTTTCATTAATTGAACCGGAAAAATTCCTCAGAACGAATGATGTCTCGTTAAACGCATTAGCCGATCTTGTTTTGTGTAAAGAAACGTTTATGCAGCAATATCAAAGTCTTAATCGAGTATCCTTAATGCCTGGTTTTATTGGTGTCGATAGTAAAGGACAAGTTACAACGCTTGGCCGTAACGGCTCAGACTATTCAGCAGCTGTTTTAGCTGTTTGTGCGCAAGCCGAGTGTTGTGAGATCTGGACTGATGTTGATGGTGTTTATAACGCCGATCCTCGATTGATCAAAGATGCACGCTTACTTGATTATTTGTCTTATCAAGAGGCAATGGAATTATCATATTTTGGCGCTAGCGTGTTACATCCTAAAACTATAGGACCAATCGCTCAGTATCATATTCCTTGCTTGATCAAAAACACAGGTAACCCTGAAGCGGAAGGAACACTGATCTCCAATGAGAACGATCAGAAGAAAATGGTTAAAGCCATTTCAAATCTTGATGATTTAACTATGGTCAATGTCTCAGGCCCAGGAATGAAAGGCATGGTTGGCATGGCGAGTCGCGTATTTGCCACTATGAGCCGAGAAAACATTTCTATTGTGCTTATCAGCCAATCCTCTAGTGAATACTGTATCAGTTTCTGTATTCATTCGTTTGATGCAGCACTTGCCGAGCAAAGCCTTAAACAAGAATTTGAACTGGAATTACTCAATGGTTTATTAGAGCCAATTGATTTTAAAAATGATTTGTCGATAGTTTCATTGGTCGGTGATGGTATGCATCATCAACAAGGTGTTGCGGCTAAGTTTTTCAGCTCACTTGCTCAAGCGCGCGTTAATGTTATCGCCATTGCGCAAGACTCTTCTGAGCGCAGTATTTCAGTGGTGATTGAAAAGCGTAAGTGCACAGATGCTTTGAAAGTTAGCCACCAGAACTTCTTTTCTCATAAACCAACAATTGATGTCTTTCTTGTTGGCTGTGGAGTGGTTGGTAGTGAACTTATCGACCAAATCGCTCGTCAGCAACCTAAGCTTAGAGAGCAAAATATTTCGTTAAAAGTTTATGGTTTAGCCAATAGCAACGGCATGGTATTCGATAAAGAAGGCATCGATTTAGACAACTGGCAATCAGCCCTAAATCAAGCGCCTGTTGCGGTGACGGTAGAAAATGTTAAAGCGTTTGTTCGGGAAAATCATTTGATCAACCCGGTACTGGTTGACTCGACCTCAAATGAAACATTAGCAATGAGTTATGTTGATTTTATCAGTGAAGGTTTTCATGTGGTTACGCCAAATAAAAAAGCGAACACAGATACTTGGGAATATTATCAAGCAATTAGAGCAGCTGCACAACGCACTAACCGACGCTTTTTATATGAAACAACCGTTGGTGCAGGTCTACCTGTGATAGATACTTTGCAGAATTTGATTAAAGCTGGTGATGAACTGTTACAATTTGAAGGTGTGTTATCCGGCTCTTTGTCCTATATTTTTGGTAAGTTAGATGAAGGTATGAGCTTGTCACAAGCCACCGCAATTGCCAAAGAAAATGGCTTTACTGAGCCTGATCCTCGCGATGATTTAAGCGGTATGGATGTTGCGCGTAAGTTACTTATCATGGCGCGTGAAGCGGGCATGAAGCTAGAGCTCTCTGATATTAAAGTTGACTCAGTACTACCAGCCGACTTTGATGCCAGTGGCGACGTAGCAAGCTTTATGAATAATTTATCTAAGCTTGATCAGCCGTTTGCTCAACGTGTTGAGCAAGCCAAGTCAGAAGGAAAAGTATTGCGTTATATTGGTACTATCGTTGAAGGTCAGTGTCAGGTGAAAATTGAAGCCGTTGATGCGCAGCACCCTCTTTATAGCATTAAAGAAGGTGAAAACGCCTTAGCTATTCATAGCCGATACTATCAGCCATTGCCGTTTGTTTTACGTGGTTATGGTGCAGGTGCTGCGGTCACAGCAGCTGGTGTTTTTGGTGACTTGTTAAGAACACTAGCATGGGAGCAGCAACACTAATGGCGAAAACAAATCAAAAGGTGTCAGTATTTGCACCAGCGTCAATCGGTAATGTTAGTGTTGGCTTTGATATCTTAGGGCTGGCAGTTAAGCCCATCGATGGCACATTATTGGGGGATGTTGTTTCGGTTGAGCCGAGCGAACAAGATCAATTGCTGGTTGAAGGGGAATTTGCCAATAAGTTGCCTGGGCAAGTAAAAGATAATATTGTCTGGCATTGTTTAGTGCTATTTAATCAAGCGCTTGACGAAGCAGGTGTAAGCAGTCAACCGGTTAAACTGACGTTAGAGAAAAAAATGCCGGTAGGTAGTGGCTTAGGTTCTAGCGCTTGTTCAGTGGTTGCCGCGCTAGAGGCGTTA
>JBNKXM010000079.1:0-7428 GCA_050300315.1 Thalassotalea sp.
GCTGTTCATCGGATTTATCTGTGTCGTCAATATTGACAAAATTAATGCAATCCATCGGGCAAACATCTTCACATGCCGAACATTCTATACAAGTACTTTCATTAAAAACGGTGTGAACATCACAGTTTAAGCAGCGATGAGCTTCTTCAAGGGCAAGCTGTTCGTCAAAGCCTAATTCTACTTCGGTGTTGAGCTCTTTTACCGCTTGTTGCCAATCAACATGAGGGACATTTTTTCGCCCTTGATGATCTATCTTACTTTGGTAACTCCATTCATGAATGCCCATTTTTTGGCTGATCAAATTAAAGCCGGTTTCCGGGCGATCGGTTTCTGGATTTTTACCTTGGCAGAATAGGTCGATGGAAATTGCCGCTTGATGACCATTGGCGACTGCCGAAATAATGTTTTCTGGGCCAAATGCCGCATCGCCGCCAAAAAACACCTTGTCTAATGTTGATTGTAATGTGGCACGATTTAACGCCGGTTGTCCCCACTTGTTAAACCTTAGGCCGATATCTCGCTCGATCCATGGAAATGCGGTATCTTGTCCTACGGCAACCAATACTTGATCGCACGGAACAAATAAGGTTTCTCCGTTTTCTTTTAATGTGCGTTTACCAAATTTATCGTATACCGATTCAACTTGCGCAAATAGCACGCCAGTAAATACTTCTCGCTCAAAGACATATTCTATTGGCGTGTAATTAGGTTTTATTTCTATGCCTTCTGCGATGGCATCTTCTTTTTCCCATGGAGATGCTTTCATTGCTTCAAAACTGGAGCGAACTAATACCGTGACTTGCTCTGCACCTAAGCGCTTTGCCGTGCGACAACAGTCCATAGCTGTATTGCCACCACCTAACACCACCACGCGTTTGGCGGCAGATGTGGTGTGACCAAAGGTCACGTTCGACAGCCAGCTGATGCCAGTTTCAACTTGGCCAGTTGTTTTATCATGGCCATCAATGGTTAACCAACGGCCTTGGGGCGCGCCTGTACCAACAAAAATAGCGTCAAAATTTGCGTTTAACAGGTTTTGTAAACTTGATATTTCTTCACCAAAATGTGCCTCTACCCCCATGTTTAAGATGTAATCTAACTCTTCATCGAGCACAGTTTCAGGCAGCCTAAAGGCAGGAATTTGGCTGCGCATCATGCCACCAGCTTTGGCATCGCGCTCATAGAGGACAACATCATAACCATGAGGTAATAGATCGCGAGCAACGGTTAATGAAGCGGGGCCTGCACCGATTAACGCAATACGTTTGCCATTTTTTTGTTTGGGAACTTCGGGAATAAAGTGGTGAATGTCTTCTTTGTAATCGGCGGCAACGCGTTTTAATCGACAAATAGCGACAGGTTTTTCTTCAACGCGGCCTCGGCGACAAGCAGGTTCACACGGTCGGTCGCAAACACGTCCTAATACTCCGGGAAATACATTGGATTGCCAATTGATCATGTAAGCTTCGGTATAACGTTTTTCGGCGATCAGTCTGATGTATTCAGGCACAGGCGTGTGTGCAGGGCAGGCATGTTGGCAGTCGACTACTTTTAAAAAATGTTGGTAGTTAGACGTGTCTGTTGGCTTCACTTAATTTCCTCCCCAAAAAAAGTGTTTATTTTATAATCTACACGAATTATGAAAGGTGTTAAGTAATTTTTCATAAATTATCACGATATTCGTGATTGTTGTTTGGTGTTTATCTTTAATCTGTTGATTTTAATGCATTAATGTTAGATGGGAGCTTGCTAATTAAATTACATAAAATGAGGGATAAACCGAGTAAACAACTGACCGACAGCTGCTAAATAATGGAGTGATCCAGAGCATTAGCAATAGCAAAAATAATTAGTATGGTAACGCCGTGATCTTACCATTACGGGTTGAGGCGATTTTATTTGCATGGGTTAAATCTTTCCACGCGGTAACTTTACCGCCAATATTGAGACGTTCAAATGAGTCAATCGGCTTTTCTAGCCCTAAGAAGTGATGTAGCGTTGCAAAGCTTTCTGTTTGACTAACGTTTAAGGTAAAAAGTGGCGATTGTGATGCGGAAAAATAGTTAGCAATTGCTTGCTGATGCCTGTCATAACATGCACTAAGAAATTCATCATTAGTGATGTTCTCTATTGTAAAGGGCGCAAATATTTCCTGATAACAACGTTTAATTATCGGGTTAAAACCTCCGTCGCCGCGAACAAGATTGTCATACATTCTTACTAACAATTGTTTTATTGAGGGTAACCAGTGTTGTTTTTCCCTAGTGAGATAGATGAAGCGACTATTGGGGTAATAGTTATCTAGTTGGGGATAATCTAAAAACACAGGGGTGTCAGCGATAACCTGCGCGTCACTAAACGTACGTTCGGTATAAGCAGTATGAGCGACGGTAAAGCCTAACTCTAGACATTTACTACAGACACTTGTTGTTCCTGTGCGTGGCAAGCCAATGATAAATATTTTGTTAATGTGCATGTAGTAGTTAAGCTTAACTTCGCATAAGAAGTTGTTTTATTTAGTATGGCGCTTTTTCTTGTACAACCCCAAGGTTAGTTAATAAACGTTAGTTAATAAACTTGTTGTTCCGCTTGTTTAAGCATCTTCTCTAAGTCACCAGAGGCTTTCAATTGCATGATCATCTTGTCTATGACAGTCACTAATGAAGCATGTTTTTTATTAAGATAATGGTACAAGGGTTCATAGGCTAATGCCTGATTAAGTACTTTGAAAGTGTTTTCTGGCATTTTTTCTATTTGATACAGGCCATCTTGATAGTTAGTTAACGCAATATCAATATAGCCTTGTGCGAGTTGTTTAAATAATTGCTCAGAGCTTTGACTTGGATAAACATGGGCTAAGCCTTTTGTTGCATTATTGGTATGTTTGACACCGCGAACAATGCCAACGCGATACTTGGCAATATCAGTCAAGCTTTTGATAACGAAATTTTTGTCATGTCGAGCAAAAACGGCAGTGGTTAAAAAGTAATAAGGAGTGGGTACGCGAATAACGTTTGGTGTTTCATCGCCATAGCTATATATCCGCAGAATTTCACCGTCTTTTTCGCCGCTGTTAGCCGCTTGTTGAGCTCGGTTGGCAGGCAAAGGGGTGATGGAAATAGTTTGACCAATACGTTGATAGATTTGCGGTAGTACTATCCCTGCTACTTGCTGCTCGCTTAATTTATCAATCGAAGCAAAATCTAATTGTTGTGAGTAACCACAAACAGAAAAACTCACACATATCAGTGCGACAATTATTTGCATTACGTTCGACACTTTGCAAAACATCATATTTACCTGTTAGCTATCAGTTAACTATGGATAATTTCTCCTGATAAATCAATGTTAATCTCATATTCCTTTCCATGATGAAGACATATATTTTTAAAACTGTCATCTGAGCTAAATATAATTGCAACACAGCGATTTTAAACTGGTTAAACGGCGAGTTATTTTGCTTTTATTTGCCAATTAAACCTATCTAAGTGTAAGAAAAATGTCACTATTTTGTCATTTAATAAAGATGCAATATTAGTGAAACTTAACTGTCATATTCAGCTATTAAAATTCCACTCAATTATTAATCGACTAATAATCGTATCGGTTATTGGTTAACTGCAGTTATTGCAGATTCTACCAAGGTTAAGGTTTTATCTATGAAATTGTCCAAATTGGTACAAGCAGGCTTAGTTGTGAGTACTGCTGCTCTGTCATTTTCCGGTTTTTCAAAGGGGTATTTATTTGAAGAAGCCGAATTAACTCAAGTGGTTAAAGCGGGCGAGAAAATCAATCAAATGGCAAACAAGTCGCAACAACGTGTTGATAAGATCAGTGAACAAATTCAAAGCAAGTTGCAGCAGTTTAAAACCGTCAACAAAGAAGTGGATGGTTTGACGGTATATAACAAGCAAATGCAAACGCAAATTGATAATCAGCTGGTTGAGTTGCAGCAGTTAGCAAATTCGATGGAGCAGGTCAGCATCATAGAACGTCAGGTTTCGCCATTGATGGCAAGAATGATCGACACTTTAGCAACATTTGTTGAGCTGGATGTGCCGTTTTTACCTGATGAGCGCAGCAAGCGCATCGCCGATCTTAATAGTATGTTGGCTCGCGCCGATGTTTCTGTCGCGGAAAAATTTCGCCGTGTCTTAGAAGCGTATCAAGTGGAAGTGGAATATGGTCGTACCATAGAAGCCTATACCGGATTACAACAAGTTGACGGACAAGAGCTAGATGTAGATTTTCTACGTATTGGCCGTGTGAGTTTAGTGTACCGCTCTAGAGACGGTCAATCATTAGGCGTTTGGGATCAAGCTAAACATGCTTGGCAGCCGCTTGCCAGTGAATATCGTAGTGATATCAATAAAGCATTACGCATTGCCCGCAAACAGCTTGCCCCAGATCTGATCGTCGTACCCGTTGCGCAAAACTCAGCTAAACAGTTATAGGACAAAGACTAATGAAACGTTTACGCCAATTATTTTCAATTATTACCTTGAGTTCAATTGCGCTGTTAGTTAACGCGCAACAGGCAACTAACTTAGATGAACTTTTATCTCAATTAAAGCAAGGGCAACTTGCTCAAAGCGCACAAAATAAACAACGTGAAGCACAATTTAATGCTCGAAAAGATCAGCAAGATGCGTTGTTAACTCAAGCAAAACAACGACGCGATCAAGCCGTTGCGTTAAGTACAACGCTTGAAGCAAACTTTCAACGTAATGAACAAGACATTGCTGTTCAAACAGACGCGTTAAATAAACGTATGGGTGAATTGAAAGAGTTATTTGGGGTGTTACAGCAAGTGGCTGGCGATACCCGCAGTAAGTTTCAAACATCTGTTATTTCTGCACAATTGCCTGATCGCGGTGAATTTTTAGATAACTTTGCACAAAGCATGGGATCAAGTTCAAAACTCGCGTCAATTGAAGAAATAGAGCAGTTATGGTTCGAATTACAACGTGAGATGACCGAATCAGGTAAGGTTCAAACTTTCAGTCGGGAAATTGTTAAGGCAAATGGTGAAAAGTCCAGACAAGATGTGGTGCGTGTTGGGGGCTTTAACTTAGTATCACAGGGTAAATATCTTGAGTATATCGATGAAACAGGAACGGTTGCTGAGCTTATTCGTCAGTCTTCATCACGTTATTTATCAAGTGCACAAAGCTTATCAAACAGTGCGAACAATGAAGTTGTACCATTTGCTTTAGATCCAACCGGCGGTTCAATTTTAGGCTTACTGATTCAGGCGCCTAATACTCAAGAGCAAGTAGAGCAAGGCGGTGCGGTCGGTTATGTTATTCTCGCCATCGGTTTAGTGGGCTTATTGATTGCCATAGAACGCTTTACCAGCTTGTTTCTAATTGGCCAAAAAGTGCGTCGTCAGCTTAAGTCAACGGTTGCGTCTCAAGACAATCCATTAGGTCGTGTTTTACTGGTAAAAGATAACAATGCCGATGCTGATTTAGAAACGCTTGAGTTAAAACTTTCAGAACGCATTTTAAAAGAAGTGCCAGTGCTGACCGGCCGACTCACTTTGATAAAAATCATTTCCGTGGTTGCACCATTAATTGGGCTATTGGGTACGGTTACCGGGATGATCAATACCTTCCAAGCGATCACTTTATTTGGTACGGGTGACCCTAAACTTATGGCGGGCGGTATCTCACAAGCCTTAGTAACCACAGTGTTAGGCTTAGTCGTCGCCATTCCTATGGTATTTATTTCGACACTATTAAACACCCGTAGCCGCAGCATTATTAACATTTTACAACAGCAAAGCGCTGGGTTAATTGCTGAACGAGCAGAGCGCGCTGAAAATGGCGTTGCAGCGTCAAAAGGAGTGTAACTCATGGTTTTATTCATCGAATTGATGAATAGCATTCGCGAGTTTCTTGATACTGGCGGTCAAGTGTTGACTGTGATCGCTGGTGTTATTTGCTTGATGTGGTTGTTGATTTTTGAACGTTTGTACTTCTTCTTACATGGTTATCAACAGATGAAGCAGCAAATTATTAATCAATGGTTTGAACGTCAAGAAAGACATTCATGGAATGCTGAACAAATCAGGATAGCCAATGTCGCCCGTATCACCGAAATGCTGAATAAGAATGTAGCGTTAATTCAAAGCTTAGTGGTGTTGTGTCCATTACTAGGATTACTCGGCACAGTCACTGGCATGATTGAGGTCTTTGATGTCATGGCTATCTCAGGCAGCGGTAATGCTCGTTCGATGGCGTCAGGTGTTTCGCGCGCCACTATTCCTACCATGGCTGGCATGGTGGGTTCATTGTCAGGGGTATTTATCGTGACCTGGTTACAGCGAAAAACAAAACGCAGAACTGAACAGATGGAAGACAGCCTACCTATGGCTCATTAAGCAAACCGTTAGTTAACCCAATGTAAGGATTTAGAACATGCGTTCTCAATTAGCAAGAGTATTACAAGAGCAAGAAGAAGCTGAAGAAATCAATATGACACCTATGCTTGATGTTGTGTTTATTTTATTAATTTTCTTTATTGTTACCGCCTCGTTTGTCAAAGAAGCGGGTATTGAAGTCAATCGCCCTGAAGCGGCAACCGCGGTCAAAAAAGAACGCGCCAATATCTTAGTTGCGATTAGCGATAGTGGTGAAATTTGGATCAATAAACGTCGTGTTGATGTGCGCGCAGTGCAAGCGAATATTGAACGTTTAAAAGCGGAAAATCCCCAAGGCACTGTGGTTATTCAAGCGGATAAAAAAGCAACCACAGATGTGTTGATCAAGGTTATGGACTCAGCCAGAGCGGCTGGAGTGTTCGATGTTTCTATTGCGGCGCAAGAGGCCTAAGCAATGATGAACTATCTTGGACGTTACGCAACAGCTTTTGCTTTGGCAGTGGTCGTGACGCTGGCGTTATTGTGGAGCATGCAACGCTTAATAGCGGGTGGCAATAACGTGATGACCGAAGCGCCACGGGGCAATGTCCTTGATTTTATTCGTTTGAAAAAAGATCAAGCCATTGTCAAAAAAGAGCGTAAACCACAAAAGCCACCTCAACCTAAAGAGCCGCCACCGTTAATGGAAACGCCGCAGATGCAACAGGCCAATCCAAATGCTAATGCGGTTAGCACTAGCTTTAGTGCAGAAATTCAAACAGATAGCGGTTTATCGGGAGGCTTGAGTTTAGACAATGCCGATGGTGATTATTTACCGATTGTAAAGGTTGCGCCTATTTATCCGCGCCGCGCCCAATCTCGGGGTATCGAAGGCTATGTCATCGTCGAGTTTACCGTGACGAAAAATGGTTCGGTACGAGATCCGATAGTTGTTGAAGCTAAACCTGAAGGGATCTTTGATCAAGCAGCAATTGATGCGGCGCTTAAGTTTAAATACAAACCACGTGTTGTTGATGGTGATGCCACTGAAGTGGCTGGGGTAC
>JBNKXM010000080.1:0-7303 GCA_050300315.1 Thalassotalea sp.
TCCGGTAGATTTTGCAATAGATTGCCCTAAAGAGGTTTTACCAACCCCTGGAGGTCCCACTAAACATAAAATCGGGCCTTTAAGCTGACTAACACGTTGCTGAACCGCTAGATATTCTAAGATACGTTCTTTAACTTTCTCTAAACCATAGTGATCTTTTTCTAATACCTCTTCCGCCAACGCCAGATCACGTTTTAGCTTGCTACGTTTTTTCCACGGTACACTGGTCATCCAATCAATATAACTGCGAACCACAGTGGCTTCTGCAGACATTGATGACATCATTTTTAATTTTTGTAATTCCGCTAAAGTTTTTTCTTTAGCTTCTTTTGGCATTTGTGCATCTTCAATTTTTTTGGTGATCTGCTCTACTTCATCTGGCACATCATCCATTTCGCCTAATTCTTTTTGAATCGCTTTCATTTGCTCATTCAAATAGTATTCTCGTTGGCTTTTTTCCATCTGCTTTTTAACGCGAGTACGAATTTCTTTTCTACTTGTAGCAGATCAATTTCACCTTCCATCAGCGCCATCAAATGCTCTAAACGTTCAGCAATATTTCTTATCTCTAACACTTTTTGCTTGTCTGCAAGCTTAAGCGGCATATGTGCGGCCATGGTATCTGCTAACTGTTCAGCATCATCGATACCCGATACCGAAGTTAATACTTCAGGTGGGATCTTTTTATTTAGTTTTACGTAACCTTCAAACTGCGAGATAGCCGAACGCACTAAAATATCAAGATTTTCAACATCGCCGTCTTCCGCCGCTAGAAATTCAATATCTGCAGTAAAATATTCTTCTGTTTCGATAAACTTGGTAATTGTTGCTCTACGTGTACCTTCGACTAAGACTTTAACCGTGCCGTCAGGTAACTTAAGCATCTGTAAAATTGTCGCCATGGTTCCGGTTTGATAGACATCATCAGCTGTCGGATCATCAATAGCAGCATCTTTTTGAGCGACCAAAAACACCTGCTTATCGCTGTCCATGGCGATATCTAAACAGCGAATAGATTTTTCTCGACCAACAAATAATGGAATGACCATTTGTGGGTAAACCACAACGTCACGCAAAGCTAAAACAGGTACCTCTGTAAGCGCAGTTACATCTGATACATCAGCTATTTCTTCTGACATTAGAAACTCTCTTTACCAATATGAACATAAATGTTCGAGACAATTAAAAACTATATGGGGCTAATCCACTTGCTTTCAACAAAGAATAATAAAAAATAGCTGTGTACGACAAATTTATCGATAAGAAACAAAAAAAGAGTGATAAATCACTCTTTTTGGACTGTTTTGTATTGCACGATTTAATTATCAGACGCCGCTTTTTCTTGTGGCGTTTCATAAATAATAATGGGCTTAGATTCGCCTTTTATTACCGTTTCATCAACAACTACTTTGGCCACATTTTCCATCGAAGGTAATTCATACATAGTATCAAGTAACACCCCTTCAACGATTGAACGTAATCCACGAGCACCAGTTTTACGTATCATGGCTTTATTTGCGATGGCGTGCAACGCATCTTTTCTAAACTCTAATTCAACATTTTCCATGTCAAATAATGCAGAAAATTGCTTGGTTAATGCATTTTTAGGCTCTTGAAGAATTTGAATCAAGGCATCTTCGTCCAATTCGCTTAACGTTGCCACAACAGGTAAACGTCCAATAAATTCAGGAATTAATCCATATTTAACCAAATCTTCTGGTTCTACTTCCTGAAAACGTTCGGTTAGTGATTTACCTTGGTCACTACTCTTAACTTGTGCACCAAAACCAATGCCAGTGTTAGTTTCACTTCGGCGTTCAATCACTTTATCAAGCCCTGCAAATGCCCCACCACAAATAAACAAGATCTTAGAGGTATCAACCTGTAAAAATTCCTGCTGTGGATGCTTACGACCACCTTGTGGAGGTACAGACGCAATTGTACCTTCAATTAACTTCAATAAAGCTTGCTGTACACCTTCACCAGACACATCTCGTGTGATCGATGGATTATCTGACTTACGAGAAATTTTATCGATTTCATCGATATAGACAATGCCTCGTTGCGCTTTTTCAACATCGTAATCACATTTTTGCAATAATTTTTGGATGATATTCTCAACATCTTCACCAACATAACCAGCTTCGGTTAACGTTGTTGCGTCAGCCATAGTAAATGGCACATCCAATAAGCGAGCAAGTGTTTCAGCCAGCAAGGTTTTACCACAACCGGTAGGACCGATAAGCAAAATATTACTTTTACCTAGTTCAACACCGTTATGTGAATCACCATTTCTTAAGCGCTTGTAGTGGTTATAAACCGCTACCGCTAATACTTTCTTAGCATGGTCTTGACCAATAACATAGTCATCTAAACTGGTTCTAATTTCGATTGGTGATGGAAGACTTTCTTTCTCTTGCTTAGGCGCAATTTCTTTAATTTCTTCTCGAATGATATCGTTACAAAGCTCAACACATTCATCACAAATGAATACAGAAGGCCCCGCAATTAGCTTGCGTACTTCATGTTGGCTTTTGCCACAAAAAGAACAATACAGTAACTTTCCGTTATCACCGTCACCTTTTTTAATATCGGTCATACGGTACCTCTAAACTTAAAATCTTCAACATCAATACTAATAAGTATTTCATAAATTACGTAGATAACAAACCCGCCAAATTATTTATCAGCTCTTTGCTCTAATATGGAGTCAACTAATCCATATTCAACAGCACTCTCGGCACTTAAGAAGTTATCACGATCGGTATCTTCAGCAACTTTCTCTAATGGCTGTCCAGTATGCTCAGCCATTAAACGATTAAGTTTATCTTTGATATAAAGGATCTCTTTTGCGTGAATTTCAAAGTCTGACGCTTGTCCTTGGAAACCACCAAGTGGTTGATGGATCATCACTCGTGCATTTGGTAAACAATAACGCTTACCCTTTTCACCACCAGAAAGTAAAAATGCCCCCATGCTAGCTGCTTGTCCAATACAAACCGTACTGACATTAGGCTTAATAAACTTCATGGTATCGTAAATTGCCATACCCGCTGTAACCGAACCACCCGGTGAGTTAATATAAAGATAAATGTCTTTTTCTGGACTTTCTGATTCTAAGAACAGTAACTGAGCAACGATTAAATTAGCCATGTGATCTTCAACTTGACCACATAAAAAGATCACCCGTTCTTTCAATAAGCGAGAATAAATATCATAAGAACGCTCACCTTTAGCAGTTTGCTCAACTACCATAGGAACTAATGCGTTTTCAGTGATACTGGTTAAATCGTGAGAATTATTTTGAGAAGTAAACAACTATTTTTCCTTAATATAAAAAAATGGCTCATATGTTTCCATACAAGCCATTTAAGCTATTGCTTAAGCTAATGTCAATCAAAAGCTTATTTACCTTCAGGATTCATGATTTCTTGAAAGCTTGATTTCTTATCTTTTACTTTAGCAGCAGCAACTAATACTTCTACTGCTTGCTCTTCAAGTGCAACATTTTGCATTTGTTGATGCATTTCTTTGTTTGACTTGTAGTATTCAATCACTTCTTGTGGATCTTCATAAGCTGAAGCAGCAGTTTCAATTAATTCGTCAACTTTTGCTTCGTCAACTTTTAATTCGTTTTGCTTGATCACTTCACCAAGTAATAAACCAACTTTTACGCGACGTTTAGCTTGTTCTTCAAACATATCTGCTGGAAGCTCAGGCATATTTTTCGGGTCCATTTGACCTGCAAAACGTTGCATTGCTTGTTGACGTAATACATCAACTTCTTGAGCAACTAATGCACTTGGTAAATCTACTTCGTTAGCTTCTAATAAGCCTTCGATCACTTGCTCTTTAATTTTCGCTTTAACAGCATGGTTTAATTCACGCGTCATGTTTTTGCGAACTTCTTCACGAAGTGCATCAACACCGCCTTCTTCAACACCAAACAATTTAGCAAAGTCTTCATCTACTTCTGGAAGTACAGGACCTTCAGTTTTGATAACTTTAATATCGAACTCTGCTTCTTTACCTTTTAGATTTTCAGCATGATAATCTTCAGGGAAAGTTACTGTGATAGTTTTTTCTTCACCAGCTTTCATGCCGATAATATCTTGTTCAAAACCAGGGATCATACGACCAGCGCCAAGCTCAAGTTCAAAACCTTCAGCTTTACCGCCTTCAAACGCTTCACCGTCTACACGACCTAAGAAATCGATAGTCAATTTATCGCCTTTCTTAGATTTACGTTTGTTCTCTTTCCAAGTTTTGTGTTGGTTTTGTAAAGTAACAAACATTTCTTCTAAATCTTTGTCAGTTACTTCAACAACCGGACGCTCTACTTTGATTTTTTCAATGTCTTTCAATTCAACTTCTGGATAAATTTCAAAAGTCGCTTCAAATTCTAAATCTTTGCCATCTTCATTACTTTTGGCAACAAATTGAGGACGTCCAGCAGGGTTAATTTTCTCAGCAATAATCGCTTCAACGAAATTACGTTGCATGACTTCACCAGCGATTTCTTGACGAACTGATTGACCAAAACGTTTTTGAATGACTGAAGGTGGTACTTTACCAGGACGGAAACCATTGATACGCTGTGTTTTAGCGATCTGACGAAGACGATTTTTAACTTCAACATCAATTTTTTCTGCCGGAACTGAAATAGTTAACTTACGTTCCAAACCTTGTGTAGTCTCTACTGAAACTTGCATTTACTTACCTCAATACTTAGCGCTTGCTTGCGCTTTTAATAACGCATCTATCTATAGTGAACAAAAAACTAGCATAATTTTTTGTTCTCAGCCCTTTAGCATAAGCCTCAAAGCTCGGATTATCCGAATAAACGATGTTCAGATTAAAAATAATGACGCGAAATTATAGCGGCGCTTTTAGCAAGAGTCGAGAGCAGATGGGAATTAATTTCCATGTTATTAACAAAAACATTGCTATGTTAATAAAAATCAATAGAAATCTTTCAAATGATAAAACAAACAAAACGTTGTAATACAGTGAATAAAAAGCTGAACGTTACGTTTAGTAACCAAGTTAACAAAAGGAGAATAGATAATACAAGGGAAAAGTGGTCGGTGATGCAAGATTCGAACTTGCGACCCCTTGGACCCAAACCAAGTGCGCTACCAAGCTGCGCTAATCACCGACATATCGTTAAAAACATGCTTGCTTTCAACGGGTGCGGATATTACCTAGTTGCCCGCTGTGCGTCAAACTTTTTTTATAAAAAAGTTTGCGTTCGCTCACTTTTACAGCAAGCCTAGTTAAAGAACATACACATTGTTCACTTTTAAGGCATATAGACTGATTTTCACCATCGAATAAAAAGTAAAATACCTTTAGCTAATGTATACAATATATTGATATTTTCATCTACTACTTATCAACAATTTGTGAGAAAATAACGCGTTTTTTATCTTATTGCCCTAGGAATTATGACTGCATCACTTATTGACGGCAAAGCCATTGCCCAACATCTTAGAACGTCTGTTAAAGAAAAGGTAGCGCAACGTTTAGCACAAGGTAAACGAGCGCCAGGTCTAGCGGTGATCCTAGTTGGGAATGATCCAGCTTCAGAAGTTTATGTTGGTAGCAAGCGACGAGCTTGCGAAGAAGTGGGTTTTATTTCACGTTCATATGATTTACCCGAAACAACCACTGAACAAGAATTATTGAGTTTAGTCAATGAGCTCAATCATGATGATGAAATTGACGGTATCTTAGTTCAATTACCATTACCTGCGGGTCTAGACGCTAATTTAGTTATTGAAACTATTGCGCCTAACAAAGATGTCGACGGCTTCCATCCATCAAATGTCGGTAAGTTAGCACTTCGCCAACCGGGTTTAAGACCTTGTACACCTAAAGGTATTATGACGTTAATTGAGTCTACTGGTGTAAAACCTCATGGTTTAGATGCATTAGTTGTTGGCGCTTCAAATATTGTTGGGCGACCAATGACGCTAGAGCTCTTATTAGCAGGCTGCACCATAACGACAACGCATCGCTTTACCAAGAACTTAAAAGAAAAAGTCAGTAATGCAGATTTAATCGTTGTTGCTGTTGGTAAACCTGAGTTTATCCCTGGTGAGTGGATCAAAGAAGGCGCTATCGTCATTGATGTAGGTATTAATCGTCTAGATAACGGTAAGCTAGTTGGTGACGTTGAGTTTGATGTTGCAAAAGAACGCGCATCGTATATCACTCCTGTGCCAGGTGGCGTTGGCCCCATGACAGTGGCAAGCTTAATCGAAAATACTTTAATTGCCTGCGAACAATTTGGCAATTAGCAACAACTGAAACAGCAAACGTCGGTTTAGCTTAATCAAGAATAATAAAAAGCCAGTCTATTGACTGGCTTTTTTTGTGAATGCTAACTCGCGCTACTTGCTATCCTTTGCGCCAAGTTGTTTTGCCTGCACTGTCTTCAAGAATAACATTTAGCGCATTTAACTTATCACGTGCTTCATCAGCTAACGCCCAGTTTTTATCCGCTCTAGCCTGATTACGTTGTGCAATTAATGCTTCAATTTCAGCCACTTCATCCGCATCACCACCGCCTTGCAAATATTGCTCTGGCGCTAATTGCAATAAACCAAGTAAACCGCCTAAACCTTTTAAACAAGTCGCTAACTCAATAATGTCATCACTATTATTTTGTTTTGCAACGTTAAGCTGTTTAGCCAGTTCAAACAACACAGATAACGCTTGCGGCGTATTAAAATCATCATCCATTGCCACGCAAAATGCTTTCACAAATTCGTTATCTTTATCTAAGGTAATTTCTGCTGGTAGGTCTACATCGCGCAGTGCTGTATAAATACGCTCCAGTGATGCCCTCGCCTGCTCTAAATTATCGGTAGAATAATTAAGCTGGCTTCGATATTGACCGGTCGTTAAGAAAAAGCGCGTCGTTTCTGCGTCATATTTTGCTAACACTTCACGTATGGTAAAGAAGTTGTTTAACGATTTAGACATTTTCTCTTGATCAACTTGTACCATACCCGTATGGATCCAATAATTGACATACGGTGTATCAAGAGCACAACAACTTTGCGCCACTTCATTTTCATGGTGTGGAAACTGTAGATCTGAACCGCCACCATGAATATCGAAATGCTTACCTAACACTTTGGCATTCATTGCAGAACATTCAATATGCCAGCCCGGACGACCAGGCCCCCATGGCGACTGCCAGCTTGGCTCTTCAGGTTTTGCCGATTTCCATAAGACAAAATCTAATGGGTTACGCTTTGATTGATCAATATCAACACGTGAGCCAGCTTGTAAT
>JBNKXM010000081.1:0-7220 GCA_050300315.1 Thalassotalea sp.
TGCTGGCTTTCATCATTGTGAAATAGCCAAATTTTAGTAGGAATTTGCTCGGATACTTCAAAATAGTGGGCTAAACATTCAGCTAAGGTTGCTTTTTCAAGCGCAACTACGCCTTGATAAGCATCGCCTTTTTCAGGACGAATGGTGATCACCATATTGCCTTTACCAATTAACGCTGGCAGGCCACATGCGTCTGTGTGCTCGGCAAGTTTAGCTATACCACGCATTTGTTGTTGGTGGTTGCCATTTACCGCTAAATAACCAATTGGGCCGTCACCTTGTAACTGTACGGCTATTTCACCCTCAAACTTTAATGTTGCGGTTAGCAAGCATGTCGCGGCCACTAACTCGCCAAGCAGCTGTCTAACACCTAACGGGTAGTCATGAGCCTGAATCATTTGTTGATAGGTTTTGCTTAGCTGTACAAGTTCTCCTCGCACATGCAAATCATCAAATAAATAGCGATGTAAAATATCTGTGTCGTTAGCCACTATTAGATCCTTTCTTTAAATTGTCGAAGTTGTCGACGTTGTTTTTTGTCAGGTTTTGTTTCCGAAGCAGGGCTCAATAAAATGCCTTGCTTTCTTGCGATGGCATTTTTTTCTCTCGATGCCATGCTCTCGGCCGTTTCTTGATATAAGGTTTGTGCAAATGCGGCGTCTCGTCGTCTATCGGCAAGCGCAACAATGATCACCTCTTTTTCTTCATAGCCTTGACGAAGTTTGATGACATCATTGAGTGAGACATTTTTGCCAGATTTGGTACGCTGGCCATTATAAAACACCTTGCCACCATCGATCATTTGTTTGGCTATCGCACGGGTCTTATAAAATCGCGCTGCCCATAACCACTTATCAAGTCTAACTTGGTCATCATTTTGAGGAGCATTATTTTGTTTCATCTTTCTGTCATCAATAAACTAGATAATAATGTGAAGCCTTAGCTGGCTATTTTACACCATCACGAGCACTTTTTTGCTAATATTGATTAAAATTTCTGTAGACTTGTTGTTGCATTGTCTTTGCTCAAGTATCATCAGTCAGATAATTATAAAAAAGTAAGATGAGTTATTAATATCAACATGCAATTGCCAAAGGATTTAACATCACTCTCAGAGTTGTTGTTAAAACTACCCCATCAAAAAATAGCTAAAACGATAAGCGCGCTGTTATTGTGCTATATTGCCTATCTTGCTGCGCAGTTAACTTGGTTATTTGTCCCACAAGATACAACAACCTCGTTAATTGTTGGTGGGAATGCTAGTAGTAGCCTTGCTAGTTCACAAACTAAAGTGGACTTAACAGCGCTCAACCGACTTAACTTATTTGGCGTTTTCAATGAAAAAGAAAAAGTGGTTGAAGTTAAAGTGCAGGACGCTCCAGAAACGAAGTTGAGATTAACACTTTCAGGTACCGTTGCTAGTGATGATCCAGCTATTGCATCTGCTGTTATTGAAAATAATGGTAAGCAAGAAACCTACGGTATTGGTGATAAAATCACAGGTACACGAGCAACGTTAGAGAGTGTTGCTACTGACAGAGTATTGCTCAAGCAATCTGGTCAATTAGAAACCTTGATGTTAGATGGTTTTAAATATGATCAGCGTGCTCAAACGATTAATATCCCTCAACACAACCCATTAGCCGAGAATGAACCAAGTCCACAGGTTATCGACCAACGCAACAATAAAGATTTAAGCGAGTCGGCCAAACAGTTGAAAGAAGATATTAATGACGATCCTGGTAAAATAGGCGATTATTTAAAAATAGTGCCTAAAAGACAAGATGGCGAGATCATAGGTTATCAATTAATGCCAGGTCAAAATCCACAGTTTTTTCAGTCATCAGGTTTAAAATCTGGTGATATCGCCGTACAAATGAATGGATTAGATTTAACGAATCCTAATGAAGCGGCACAAGCGTTACAAGCGTTAAAGCAAGATACCGAACTGTCATTGTTAGTAGAACGTGATGGTGAAATGACAGAAATACTTTTTAGTATTGAAGAATAATAATTTTCGAGTAATTAAGGAATTTTTCATGCGCAAATCAGTTTATGCGCCTTGGTTAAAACGAGTCTGTTTAGCGTTATCAACAGCGGTTTTATTTAATGGTTTAGTTTTTACTGCAACTTCAGTTAATGCGGCTCAATATTCGCCTAATTTCAAGGGCACGGATATGAATGAGTTTATAAATATCGTGGGAAAAAATTTGAAAAAAACCATGATAGTTGACCCTAATGTCCGCGGTAAAGTGAATGTGCGTAGCTACGATTTGCTATCAGAGCAGCAATACTATCAATTTTTCTTAAATGTTCTCGAAGTCTATGGCTTTTCAGCCGTCGAAATGGATAACAACATCATCAAAATTGTTCGCAATAAAACGGCAAAGTCAGCAGCTATTCCGTTAGTTGATGATGAAAATCCGGGCGAAGGTGATGAAATGGTTACCCGAGTGGTGGAAGTGAAAAACGTTACTGTGCGTGAACTAGTTCCTTTACTGCGTCAACTTTCTGATCAAGCTGGTGGCGGCAACGTGGTTAACTATGATCCTGCCAATGTTATCATGACAGGTACGGCAGCGGCGGTGAATCGTTTAGCTGAAATCATAAAACGTGTTGACCGTGCGGGTGATCAGTTTGAACAAATAATTAAATTAAAGTATGCCTCTGCAAGTGAAATAGTTCGTATTGTTGAAACCTTAAGCAAGAGCGATCAAGGAAAAGCCGGCACGCCAAGTTTTCTTATTCCAAAAATTGTTGCCGATGATCGTACTAACAGTGTCATTGTCAGTGGCGAAAAACAGGCAAGAGACAAAGTTGCTAAGCTGATCGAGCGTTTAGACAGTGAGTTAGAAAATAACGGTAATACACGAGTGTATTTTCTTAAATACTCTAAAGCAGAAGAATTAGTAGATGTGTTAAAAGGCGTCAGTGAATCGATTGAAGCGGAAGAAAGTGCCAATAAATCAGCGTCAAAGAAAAATAGCAAACGCAATATTAGCATCGATGCACATAAAGACACCAACAGCTTAGTGATCACCGCTCAGCCGGATATGCTGCGTTCATTAGAAGCGGTTATTCGTCAGTTAGACGTGCGTCGTGCGCAAGTGTTAAGAGAAGCCATTATCGTTGAAGTGTTTGAAAGTGACGGGGTAAACCTTGGCGTTCAATGGGTTGATGAAAGCGGTGTGATGACGCAGTTTACTAACGGTCCAGCCCCAATTAGTGCGGTTGCTGCGGCTGCAGAAGCAGCACGTTCTACACCGGGTCAAAAAGGGTCTACAGTAACTTCTGAAAATGGTGCTGTTACTGTGAATCCAGATCAACCTGATACCAAAGGTGATTATTCGTTAGCGGCACAATTACTGGGAACAGTCAGTGGCGGTATGTTTGGCATCATGAAAAATGGCTGGGGAGCGATTGTTCAGGCGGTGAGTGCTGATACTAACTCCAATATTTTGGCAACACCAAGTATTACTACACTTGATAATGAAGAAGCAGAGTTTTTGGTTGGTCAAGAAGTTCCAGTGATCACAGGTTCTGCAACCGGTAGTAATAACGCTAATCCATTCCAAACAGTTGACCGTAAAGAAGTTGGTATCAAATTAAAAGTGACACCTCAAGTCAATGAAGGTGCTGGCGTGCAGTTAACCATTGAACAAGAAGTGTCGTCGGTAAGTGGTGCGACTGGTGTTGATATTGCTATTAATAAACGTGAAATCAAAACAACAGTAATGGCCGACGATGGCGCAACAGTTGTTTTAGGTGGTTTGATTGATGAAGATGTTCAAGAGAGTGTGCAAAAAGTGCCATTGCTTGGTGATATTCCTATCCTAGGTCATTTATTTAAATCGACCAGTAATACCAAGCGTAAACGTAATTTGATGGTGTTTTTACGCCCGACCATCATTCGCGATGGCAAGTCTATGAGTGACATCAGCAAGCAGAAATATAATTATATTCGTGCCGATGAATTGCGTAAGCGTGATGAAGGACTCGACCTAATGAGCGATGAAAAACTCCCTTTATTGCCGAAATGGAATGATCAGCTTGTACTACCGCCATCGTTTAATGAATACATGGAAGAAAAGCAGCAAGATAAAGTCGAAATGAAGCCGATAGAGCAAAAATAATCATGAGTGATGAACAATTAAACACTATGGTTGATCAAGTGGTTTCGAAAGAGCTTCGTTTACCGTTTGGCTTTGCAAAGCGTCATAACGTCTTGCTGAAATATCATGAAGATCAACTGTTATTGCATTGTCTTGCCAATGTTTCGGCTGATGTCATTCTTGAAGTTAGACGTGTGGTTAAACAACACTTTCGTTTAGTGATTGAAAGTGCTGAACGCTTTGAGATGCTCTTAACGGAAGCTTATCAGCGAGACTCATCAGAAGCTAAACAGATGATGGAAGATATTGGCAACGAAGTGGATTTATATTCGCTTGCTGATGAAATGACCGAAACGGAAGACTTGCTAGAAAACGAGGATGATGCACCGATCATTAAAATGATCAATGCCATGCTCAGTGAAGCTATAAAAGAGAACGCCTCAGATATTCATATCGAAACGTTTGAACAAGCACTGCAAATACGTTTTCGGGTTGACGGTGTCTTGCGAGAAGTACTCAAGCCTAATCGGAAATTAGCATCTTTGCTAGTTTCGCGTATTAAAGTTATGGCGAAATTAGACATCGCTGAAAAACGTATTCCACAAGATGGTCGTATATCGTTAAGAATTGCCGGACGCGCAGTCGATGTGCGTGTTTCTACTATGCCAACAGGCCATGGTGAACGTGTGGTATTACGTTTACTCGATAAAAACTCTGCGCGTCTTGATCTACAAGATTTAGGCATGACCGACGGTAATCGTTTTAAATTCTCACAGCTAATTGATAAACCTCACGGCATCATTTTGGTGACAGGTCCAACGGGTTCGGGGAAATCTACCACGCTTTACGCCGGTTTAAGTCAGATAGATCACAAGCAGCGTAACGTGTTAACGGTTGAAGACCCTATTGAGTATGCGATTGAGGGCATAGGTCAAACGCAAGTTAACACTAAAGTAGATATGACCTTTGCCCGTGGTCTTCGAGCGATTTTACGTCAAGACCCCGATGTGGTGATGGTAGGTGAGATCCGCGATTTAGAAACAGCGCAAATTGCGGTGCAGGCTAGTTTAACCGGTCACTTAGTACTGTCGACGTTACACACTAATACCGCAGCGGGCGCTATTACCCGTATGGAAGATATGGGCGTAGAGCCATTTTTATTATCGTCAAGTTTATTAGGTGTGTTAGCGCAACGCTTAGTGCGAACCTTATGTCCGCATTGTCGTGAAAGTCATTTACCCAATGATGAAGAATTAAATATTCTTGGTTTAGCTAAAGACAATCAAACGCCAATTTATCGAGCCGTTGGTTGCGCTGAATGTAATCAAAAAGGCTATAAAGGGCGTACAGGTATTCACGAGTTACTATTAGTTAACGAGCAAGTGCGTGAGTTGATCCATAATGGTAAAGGCGAGCAGGCGATAGAAAAAGTGATCCGTAAAACCACGCCTAGCATCCGTCGCGATGGTTTTGATAAAGTGCTGGAAGGTATCACTACGCTGGAAGAAGTATTGCGGGTAACGCGTGAAGATTAAGAAGACTGATGGCAGCATTTGATTATCAAGCGGTTGATAGCCGTGGCAAAATTAAAAAAGGGGTGATTGAGGGCGACACGCCTCGGCAAGTTCGTGCGTTATTGCGAGATCAAGGCTTGATGCCTACCGAAGTTACTCCCAGCCTAATGAAGAGTAAACAAAAACAAGGTGGTGGCGGATTTGGTCGAGCGAAGAAAATATCAGCCTCTGAATTAGCCTTGTTTACTCGCCAGTTGGCCACACTCGTTGAATCTGGTTTACCGCTTGAAGAAGCTTTGCTCGCCGTTGGTGAACAATGTGAACGAAATGCCTTAAAAAGCATGGTAATGGCGGTGCGGACAAAAATTACCGAAGGTTATGGACTCGCCGAAAGCATGGCGGAATTTCCACAAGTATTTAGTCATCTCTTTCGCGCTATGGTTGCCGCAGGTGAAAAATCAGGGCACTTAGATAAGGTACTAAATCGCTTAGCCGATTATACCGAACAACGTCAACAACTGCGTTCTCAGATGATCCAAGCCATGGTTTATCCTAGTATCATGACTGTGGTTGCTATTGGTGTGATTGTCGTCTTGCTCACTTCTGTTGTTCCGCAAATCGTCGGACAATTTGAGCATATGGGGGCGAATTTACCAGGAACGACCAAGTTCTTGATCGCAAGCAGTGAATTTTTACAAGATTATGGCCTAGCAATATTGTTAGTGCTTATTGCAGCTGTTGTTATTTTTGCACAATTAATGAAGCAAACTAAGTTTCGTTATCGCGTGCATCAGCGGCTACTTTCTCTGCCTGCGATTGGCAAGGTAGTTCGTGGTATTAATACTGCACGTTTTGCCCGTACGTTAAGCATTTTAACGGCCAGTGCCGTGCCTTTGCTAGAAAGCATGACGATTGCTGGTGAAGTGCTGGATAATTTGTTTATTAAAGATAAAGTGAAACTAGCAGCAGATAAAGTCAGAGAAGGAAGTAGTTTACGTTTATCGTTAGAGCAGACGAAACTTTTTCCACCAATGATGCTCCATATGATAGCTAGTGGTGAAAAAAGTGGTCAGCTTGAGCATATGCTGGGGCGAGCCGCGGACAACCAAGATAGAGAATTTGAAGCATTAATGAATATTTCATTAAAAGCTGTAGAGCCCGCGATTATGGTGACAATGGCGGGGATTGTGTTATTTATTGTGATGGCGATACTTCAGCCTATCCTGCAGTTGAATACCTTAATAGGAAGTTAATATGAGTAAAAACATGTATCAAAAAAGACCTTCGGGTTTTACGTTATTAGAAGTGATGGTGGTCTTAGTGATCATCGGTATTATTGCCAGTATGGTGGTACCAAACTTGATGGGTAGCCAAGATACAGCACGAGCGCAAAAAGCAGTCATTGATATCGGTTCGCTGGAAACGGCATTGGGAATGTATCGTTCACAAAATTATAATTACCCAACCACTGAGCAAGGCTTAGAAGCGTTAGTGGTTCAAACGGAAATTGAACCGTTACCAAAACGTTTTCCAGAAGGCGGTTATATTAAACGTTTGCCTAAAGATCCTTGGGGTAATGACTATCAGTTATTAA
>JBNKXM010000082.1:0-7173 GCA_050300315.1 Thalassotalea sp.
TTTTGTTTCAACGAAAAACAACGATTTCTGGGCCGCAGGCTTTGGTAATTATCGATACGATAAACAAAATTATATCGAAACTCCTACGCTTGCTTCATACCCACTAGAGCATGACGGCAGCTATCAATTTCGTTATCGTCTTGAAGGAAAACTTTGGTACAACGAGCGTTGGCTAAACAATACCAGAGTTGAATATGAAGTATGGCAACGCATTGAGTAATTCGTTGCTAAATCAACCAAAAAATGCGCCATATACGGCGCATTTTTTAGCTAGCGAGCCCGATGACTATTCGGGTTCGTAATCTAAATTAGCAGATAACCAACGCTCAGCCTGTTCTATGGTCATGCCTTTGCGCGCCGCATAATCAAGTACCTGATCTTTAGCGACCTTAGCAACAGCAAAGTATTTGCTATCAGGATGGGCAAAATACCAACCGCTAACCGCCGCACCTGGCCACATGGCAAAGCTTGAGGTTAACTCCATACCAATGTTTTCTTGCACTTTTAATAACTCCCAAAGCAGACCTTTTTCGGTATGTTCTGGGCATGCTGGATAACCCGGCGCCGGACGGATCCCCTGATATTGCTCTCGAATTAACGCATCATTGTCAAAGTTTTCATCTGGCGCATAGCCCCAATATTCTTTACGCACTTTTTCGTGCAGATATTCTGCCGCAGCTTCTGCTAAACGATCGGCAACCGCTTTAGCTAAAATACTATTGTAATCATCATGTTGTGCATTAAATGCCGCAACCATTTCATCGCAACCAAAGCCTGACGACACGGCAAATGCGCCAACATAATCATTAATCCCAGACGCCTGATCTGCAACGTAATCAGCCAAACACCGGTTATATTGCCCCGCCGGTTTTTTACTTTGCTGACGTAATTGATGTAAGCGCATTAACTGTGTTTCGCGCGTATCATCAGCAAACACCACCAAATCGTCTTGCTCTCTGACTGCTGGAAATAAACCTATCACAGCTTTTGCCGTCAATTTTTTCTTGGCGATAATCTCGTCAATCATGGCATTGGCATCATTGAACAACTTAGTTGCTTCTTCACCCACTACTTCATGTTTTAAAATCAGTGGATATTTGCCAGACAATTGCCAGGTCATGAAAAATGGCGTCCAGTCAATATAGTGCCTGATTTCTTCCAGATCTAAGTCATCTAATACCGTGATGCCAAGTTTATTCGGCGTAGTTGGCGTGTAATGCTCAAAACTTAATGGCGTTGCATTAGCGCGTGCATCTTCGAGTGAAATCAAACTAGAGCGAGGGCCTTTTTTATAATGACGTTCACGTACTTTTTGATATTCTTTGTCCTGACGAGCAACAAAATCATCTCGTAGTTCATCAGATAATAAGTTACTCACCACAGAAACCGAGCGAGATGCGTTAGGCACATAAACCACAGGATGCGGGTACTGTTGTTCAATTTTTACCGCTGTATGCGCTTTCGATGTGGTCGCGCCACCGATCAACAATGGAATTTCAAACCCTTGACGCTTCATTTCCTTAGCAACATGTACCATTTCATCGAGCGATGGTGTGATCAAGCCAGACAAGCCGATAATGTCGACGTTTTCTTCACGAGCAACCCGTAAAATATCTTCACTCGAAACCATCACGCCCAGATCGATAATATCAAAATTGTTACACTGAAGCACAACGCCGACAATATTTTTACCTATGTCGTGCACGTCGCCTTTAACCGTAGCAAGTAATACTTTACCGTTTGACGATGCCTCAGTTTTTGCCGCTTCGATATATGGGTTAAGATGCGCAACTGCCTGTTTCATCACTCGCGCAGATTTCACCACTTGCGGTAAAAACATTTCACCCGCACCAAACAAATCGCCAACCACGTTCATACCATCCATTAATGGTCCTTCGATAACATCCAATGGTCTGGTTGCCAACAGGCGCGCTTCTTCGGTATCTTCAACGATAAATTCATTGATACCTTTTACCAAAGCGTGTTCTAAGCGCTTAGTAACAGGTAGTTCTCGCCACGCTAAATCGGCTTTATTATCTTTAGTACCAGCTTGACCGCGATATTTTTCAGCAACATCAAGTAAACGCTCAGTCGCGCCATCGTCACTGTTTTGGATAACGTCTTCTACCGCTACCCGTAAATCTTCTGGAATATCAGAATAAATCGCTAATTGACCGGCATTAACGATACCCATATCCATACCATTTTTAATCGCATGATATAAAAACACTGCATGAATTGCCTCTCGTACAGGATTATTACCGCGAAACGAAAACGAGACGTTCGAGACACCGCCGGAAATCATCGCATATGGTAGGTTTTGCTTAATATCAGCAACCGCTTCAATAAAATCTACCGCATAATTGTTATGCTCATCGATACCTGTTGCGACCGCAAAAATGTTTGGATCGAAAATAATATCTTCGGCAGGGAAACCTATTTCGTCGACTAAAATATGATAAGCCCGCTGACAAATTTCAAATTTGCGCTTACGGGTATCCGCCTGCCCTGCTTCGTCAAATGCCATGACGATCACAGCGGCGCCATAACGGCGTAATAACTCAGCTTGCTGGCGGAAATTCGCTTCCCCTTCTTTAAGAGAAATGGAATTGACTACACCTTTACCTTGAATACATTTTAAACCCGCTTCTAAAATGTCCCATTTTGACGAGTCAAGCATAATAGGCACTTTAGCGATATCTGGCTCACCAGCGATCAAGTTTAAATAGCGCACCATCGCAGCTTGTGAATCCAACATACCTTCATCCATGTTGATATCAATAATTTGCGCACCATTCTCAACTTGTTGTAAAGCTACAGCGATTGCTTGATCGTAATTTTCTTCGGTGATCAAGCGTTTAAAAACTGCAGAGCCAGTGACATTGGTGCGCTCACCAACGTTAACAAACAAGCTATTTTTATCTATGGTTAATGGCTCAAGACCTGATAATCGACAAGCGATTTCCCGTGGAGCAATTGCTCGTGGCGCAATATTGGCCACCGCTTGTGCCATACCTTTGATATGCTCAGGTGTCGTGCCGCAACAGCCACCAATAATGTTTAAAAACCCAGATGTTGCCCATTCTTCAACATGGGTACTCATGTCTTCAACACTAAAATCATACTCACCAAACGCATTGGGCAAGCCCGCATTAGGGTGAGCAGAAACAGCGACATCCGAAATACGGCTGAGTTCTTCAACATATTGACGTAATTCTACTGGCCCTAACGCACAGTTAAGACCAAATGAAATCGGTTTTGCATGACGCAATGAATTATAAAAAGCTTCAGTTGTTTGCCCAGATAATGTGCGGCCAGAGGCATCGGTGATAGTGCCTGAAATCATTACAGGAAGCTTATAACCAAGCTGTTCAAACACGGTTTCTATCGCAAAAATAGCAGCTTTTGCATTTAAGGTGTCAAAAATAGTTTCAATCAATAAGATGTCACAACCGCCTTCAATCAACGCCTTAGTTGATTCAATATAAGCGTCTTTCAGCTGATCAAACGTGACATTACGATAAGCAGGATCATTTACATCAGGCGAAATAGAGCAAGTTCTGTTTGTTGGGCCAAGCACACCTGCAACAAAACGCGGTTTATGCGGCTCTTTCGCGGTAAATTCATCAGCAACTTGACGCGCAATCTTGGCAGCTTCAAGGTTGATTTCTGCACTAAAGGCTTGCATGTCATAATCAGCCATAGCGATAGTTGTCGCATTAAAGGTATTAGTCTCAATGATATCGGCACCCGCGGCCAAATATTCTCGATGAATCGCTTTAATAATTTCTGGCTGAGTTAGCACCAGCATATCATTATTGCCTTTTACATCGAGGTGCCAATCTGCGAAACGTTCTCCTCGATAGTCTTGCTCTTCAAATTTATACGCTTGGATCATAGTGCCCATGGCACCATCCAAAATTAAAATTCGTTGAGCTAATTGTTGCTCTAACACGCTATACGATGCTGATGTTTTCATGCTACTACTCTTGTTAATCGCCTATGAACACTAAATTGATATTTAAGACGCAATTATTTCTTTATTTCAGGATGTACCGCTTTAATATTCTCAGCATCCAATAGATAAGGGGTAATTTGATAGACGTAATAATTAAGCCAGTTAGTAAATAATAGACTACCATGGCTTTTCCATGTGCTATACGGCTTACTATTTACATCATTATTAGGATAATAATTTTCAGGCATCAAAGTATTCTCATTGACCTTTAAATCACGATGATACTCGTCATCAAGCGTACTTGAATCATATTCAGGATGCCCAGTTAAATATACCTGTTGCTTGTTCTTGCTAGCAGCAAGGTAGACACCAGCCTGCTCAGATTCAGCAATAATGGTTAGATTGTCGACAGAAAGATAATCTTCACGGCTAATATAGCCATAACGAGAATGAGGGACATTAAATACTCGCTCAAATCCTCTGGTTAACTCTTCTTTTGGATCGAGTGGTCTATGCTGATAAACCCCAGATAATTTCACATCGCGCAGTTTACGTTGTAAGCCATAGTGATGATATAACGCGGCATGAGCTGCCCAACACGAAAACATGGTAGATGTGACATTTTTCTCAGCCCAGTCAAATACTTCGCAGATCTTGTTCCAAAACGTCACCTTCTCGTATGCCATTAACGCTAACGGTGCACCAGTAATGATTAAACCATCGTATTGCTTGTGTTTAATATCATCAAACAAACAGTAGAAATTATCTAAATGCGCTTGAGGTGTGTGTTTAGATTCATTGCTATGGATACAAACAAATTCGATATTTATCTGCAATGGCGTATTAGACAGCATGCGACAAATCTGCACTTCAGTTTCAATTTTATTCGGCATTAAATTTAGAATGGCGACTTCCATCGGGCGGATCTCTTGATTCGCCGCTCTATGCTCAGACATCACAAAGATGTTTTCTTTGTTTAACACTTGCAATGCGGGTAATTGATCAGGAATTTTAATCGGCATTTTATTATCTACCTACACTTAATTGAATTGATATTACAGCACTCATTCGACTGAAAAATTAGTGTAGCTAATGTGCCTATTTATTTTAGCTATGTCAACATCTAAACGTATAGACGTCTATAATTTAAATTTTATTACTATTACTTTTCTTTATACCTCGGCGATTTCTGTACTTTCTTTTTACACTAAGCTTTAACTAATCAAGCAATGTAATCATCAAATAAGTTAGCGAATATCGATAGATAAACTAAGCTTAAACCATGTGCAAACTAAGTTTAAATACAGTCTCATAAGGGACAAAATGTGAATATTCAAATGAGTAAGGTATTGTTATATTTATCAATAATAATTTTTACCGCTATCGTAAATGCCCAGCAGCAAGAAATTATTTGGCTAACGGATGACAACCGTGATCTATCTTATTTGTTATTAAATGATAAGAAATCAATAGGCTTAGACACTATCAATTTAGTATTAAAAAATTTACCAAATTACCGAATTGATTTTCAATACGCATCTATAGCGCGCATAAATCGCCAACTTAAAAACCAAGAAAATACATGTGTAGGAAATCGCTTAAAAACCAAGCAACGAGAAGAAGACAACCTATTCAGTTTGCCAATAAATATTCATCCTAATGTCAAACTATACTATTTAAAGGATAACGTTAAATTACCACAAGAAGTCATTGATGAAGATGGACAATTAACATCATTGTCTGCACTTTTTGGCATGTTACCAAACAAAGTATTTGGTCAAGCGAAAGGACGTTCATTTGGGGAGTTTATTGATCAGCAATTAGCGGAACTTGCCGTAAAAAATATTGCCATTAGCCAAGGAAATGATAGATATAACGCCATCAGCCGGTTGTTTTTTAAACGTCATATTGATTTTATTATTGACTATCCTTCCCAACTTAAAACCAAAATACTTCAATATAACGAAAGTAATAATATCGCCTCGATAGAAATATCAAATGCACCAAACTACCTTGTCAGCTATATTGCCTGCTCAAAATCACCTATAGGTGAGCAATTTATTAACCAAGTCAACCAAGCTGTCAAAGTGCTTTATTATTCACCAGAATATTATCAAGCCCATATTGATTATTTACCCAAAGCAGATCACGATGCTTTTAAGCGCTTTTATTTAAAAACCTTTCAATAACAAAAAACCATTCGCTGGGCGAATGGTTTTTCATAATAATTATAATTGTTGTTTAAGCGACTAATTACTCTGCAACAACTTCTTCAGGTTGTTTCTTTTCATCTTTGCGCGTTAAAAACATTTCACGCAATCTACTATCAATTTCTTTAGACATTTCAGGATGTTCTTTCAGATAATCAACCGCTTTCGCTTTACCTTGACCAATGCGCTCACCGTTGTAGCTATACCAAGCACCGGCTTTTTCAACCATCTTATTTTGTACACCAAGGTCAATTAACTCACCTAAACTGTTAATACCTTCACCATACAAAATTTGAAATTCAACTTGTTTAAATGGCGGCGCAATCTTGTTTTTCACCACTTTAACGCGGGTTTCATTACCAACGATTTCATCACCTTGTTTAACCGCACCAATACGACGAATATCTAAACGAACAGATGCATAGAATTTTAAGGCGTTACCACCCGTTGTGGTTTCTGGGTTACCAAACATTACGCCAATTTTCATACGGATCTGGTTGATGAAAATGAGCATGGTATTTGATTGTTTCAAATTACCCGTTAATTTACGCATCGCTTGCGATAACATCCGCGCTTGCAAGCCCATGTGAGAATCACCCATGTCACCTTCAATTTCAGCTTTAGGTGTTAAAGCAGCAACAGAGTCGATTACAATAATATCAATTGCACCAGAACGGATTAAATGATCAGCAATTTCTAGTGCTTGTTCACCCGTGTCAGGTTGAGAAACAAGTAGCTCATTGATGTTAACACCAAGTTTTTCAGCATAAATTGGATCAAGTGCATGTTCAGCATCAACAAACGCACAAATTTTACCGTTACGTTGTGCTTCGGCGATAACTTCTAATGTTAGTGTTGTTTTACCACTTGATTCTGGGCCATAAATTTCAACGACGCGCCCCATTGGTAAGCCACCTGCGCCCAACGCGATATCTAAGCCAAGTGAACCAGTAGAAATGGTTTCCACATCCATACTGCGGTTCTCGCCTAGCTTCATGATTGAAC
>JBNKXM010000083.1:0-7008 GCA_050300315.1 Thalassotalea sp.
GAGTTTAGGACCTATGTATTTACAGAGTTTTTTCTCTTGATTGGTTAGTTTATGTTTAACCACGGCACCGCCAGCACAAACATTTGAGCGCATATCGTCAGCGGCAGGAATACGTTTCATTGCGCCGATTGGCTCGCCGTTCAACATCAAAATGCGAACGTCACCTTTTTCTGCACCTGGAACGTAATCTTGTAAAATCACGTAACTACTGCCTTTGCCGTGCTCGTCACCACCAATATAAAAATCTAATAATGATCTAAAACTTTGACGGGCACTTTTTTCTAATACGATAACACCGCGACCACCGTAGCCATCCAATGGTTTTAAAATCATTTTATCGCTTGGTGAATCATTAAAGATGCGCTCTAAATAATCCCTGTTTTTTGATACATGCGTGGCAGGAATAAATTCACTTTCGGTATCTTGAAATGAGGCGGTATAAATTTTATTGTTGGCGACGCGTAAACCGTCTAAATCATTCATGATGAAGGTATCACCACGCACTGAATCTAAAAAGTTTAATGCTAAGGTATCAAGCGGTGGATTGGCGCGCATAATAATAGCGTCAAAACCTGCTAATGGCAGTTGCGCACGTCTAAATTTAGCGCTTTTATAAAAGCTTGGGATATTGTCGGAACATTTAGGCGTTTTACTAAAAACGTCACAAAATGCACTGGCAACAGTATCACGCATTGTCAATTGATTTAACGTGGTAACCGCAACCGTGTGCCCGCGCTTTACCGCTTCATGAATGAGTCTTAAGGTGGTGTCGGTTTCAGCTTCAACACGCGACCATGGGTACATAATAAAACAAATTTTCACAATTTTCGCCTCGATTACAGTTTATTACCTAACAGGTATGTATTTTGCGCGGAGCATACATAAAACTAATAATCAAAGCTTGTTAATAATTTTTGTCGTTACGAGAAAAATTATTTGTAAAAGGTTTGTCCTTAAACCTTTTAAATTACATCCATAGGCTCAACAATAATGTCTTTTTGACTACTTTTTGCAAAACCATGATGAATTTTACTTTGCGCTACTGCGTGAAGGTATTTCTTCCAAAGTTTTGCTGGGTATAAACTTGTTTCTTCAGTTGATTGAACTGCTTCAATAAACTGTTTTTCTTCGTCATTTTCTGGCGCTAGTGAACCATTGCTTAACGAAAGAAACGTTTCGCCATACATTTCTAATTCACTCGATTCTCTTTTATTAAAGTAACCACTTCTTGATAAGCCGTGGGAAAACACTTGGTCACCGTAAAAAAGTAGTTTTCCTGGTCGGATAGCTGTTTGCATGTTCATACTACTGTTCCTTAAATCTATCAATAACCTTTAAATTCACGAAAAAAGTTAACATTGTGATAAGCAGCGCGTTTGCTTATTTCGCGATGCACCTGTTGAAAATGGCCGCTGAAAATCACTAACCATAAATAGCCGTTTCGTTGCCGTTTTCAAGTTCATTAGGAAACGGCTTGAATTTAAGAGAAAATAATTGCGATTAAAAACAAAAAATATTTGTCGCGACGATAAGTTTTATTTAAATTTAAGCTTTCCAATTTTGTTGGCACTTTTAATGGACATTCGAGTTTTTAAAACATTTATCACAGTGGCTGAAAATAAGCATTTTGGGCGGGCAGCCGAAACGCTTTATATCACCCAAGCAGCCGTTAGTGCGCGCATTAAACAGTTGGAAGAATTTTATTCAACACCATTGTTGATCCGAGATAAAAATAACTTGCGTTTAACGCCTGCGGGTGAAGCTTTATTGGCGCATGCGTATTTGATGGTCAATCAAATGGAGCAGTCTAAGGTTTCGCTGTCTATAGCCAATCAACAAAAAGTGTCATTTAACATTGCCGCGACCCCTAATGTTTGGGATGCATTTTTTAGCTCACGTATTATTGATGCGTTAGCATTGTTTGACCATTTAGTATTAGGTGCCGAAATTTCGGTACGTGAAGTCATTCAACGCAAATTAGATGATCGCACTTTAGATGTTGGGCTACTTACCGATCCAATTAAAGACGACGATTTTGTCAATCAACTGATTGGTCATTTTGATCTGTCATTAGTGGGCGATCGCACAGAGTTTAGTCGAGAAGTTAGTGACTATATTATGGTTGACTGGGGTATTACCTTTCAACGTGAGCATGCACTTCATCATAAAGTTGCACCGGGCTTTAAAACATCGACTGCTATGATGGCATTAGAAGTGATTTTGTCTAAAGGTGGTTTTGCGTATTTGCCAACAGAGCTGGTTGCCGAATATGTCGATAAAGGGGATTTGTTCCTGATTGACAGTCCTTTACAAATTAAACGACCTATCTATATGGTATATCGTAGAAATGCCATTAATGAGCCATTAATTGCTCAGTTTAGAGAATTGCTATCTACCATTCAATGATTACTAGCGGCTGATATGTTGCTACGAGCTGGAGATTAGTTTCGCAACAAAAGCAGCCTCTAGGATTTGGCTAAAAAGTGTTTTACTTTTTGTTTTGCTTTTTTTGCACCAAAATAGGGCGTAAATGATTGCTATCGGCACAAAGTAAATAGCACCTTTGCTGAATTTCGTTTGATAAGAAATTCATATTTTTTGGAAATTATTCTTTGATAACAAACAACTAGGTTTATTTTTCTCAGTAAACATTGATGGTGGCACGAGAGTTGTTAACCTATTAATTAACAGAAAATAAATCTTGGTAGTAATACATGCTAAATGAGTTTATTGAGAAGCACAGTCTAACGAAGGATTTTTCGGTGAGCGCTCAGCAGTATTTTGAGCCTTTAGCTAAGTGTCTTGTTGAAAATTCTAAGCGTGCTGAGACTCCTTACTTTGTTGCGATTAATGGCTGCCAAGGCAGTGGTAAATCGACGTTAGCCGATTATTTAGCAAATTATATTCGCCAGCATTATCCGTTAAACGTTGTAGTAATGTCGCTTGACGATTTCTACTTGTCGAGTGCTGAACGACAAAAACTCGCTCAAGATGTCCATCCGTTGCTTGCCACACGCGGCGTGCCAGGCACTCATAACATGCAATTGTTTACCAGCGTATTACAGCAATTAAAAGCGCAACAGCTGGATTTTTGTATTCCGCGTTTTGATAAAGCAATGGACGAACCCTGTCATTCGCTTGATTGGCCATACATTAGTGAAAAAGTGGATCTAGTGATTGTTGAGGGATGGTGCTTAGGCGCTCAGCCTGTCGATCCGCAGCAACTGAGACGACCCGTTAATGAACTTGAGCAAAGTCAAGATAGTCAAGGCACTTGGCGGCAATATGTTAATGCACAATTAGCGCTTAATTATCAGCCACTTTACGCTATGTTTGATTATTGGATTTTACTTAAAGCGCCTTCTTTTGATTGCGTTTATCAATGGCGACTGGAGCAAGAAAGTAAGCTGGTACAGCGAGCTAAGCAAAAACACTTGGCCGATCACAAGATCATGTCAGCAGTCGAAATAGCCGTGTTTATTCAGTATTTTCAACGTATTACTATGTCATGTTTAACCGACATTCCACAATTTGCTGACTGTCAATTTGTGCTTGATAAACATCGTATCATCCAAAGTGTCCTGATCAAGGAGTAGAGCATGGCTGAGCAAATCGTTATTTTCACTGATTTAGATGGTACTTTATTAGATCACTACAGTTATCAGTGGCAAGCAGCGCAAGCTATGCTCTCTCAATTAAAATGCCAGAATATTCCTGTCATTATTAATACCAGTAAAACGAAAGCAGAACTGGTGCTTTTACGTCAGCAATTGGGTTTAACAACGCCGTTTATTGCTGAAAATGGTGCGGCGATATTTATGCCGATAGGCTGTTTTACTGAGCAACCCATTGATACCACCTTGCAGGACGGTTATTGGGTGAAATCATTTTGCCATTCTCGCATCTATTGGTTGCAGTTATTAAAACAATATGGACAAGCATTTTCACATTGCTTCCAAGGTTTTTCTCAAATGTCTGTTGAGTTGTTAAGCCAATTGACCGGATTAGAGGAGCAGCAAGCGCTATTGGCGAAAACAAGAATGTTTGGTGAACCGATACATTGGACGGGGACAAACGAAGAAAAAGCGGCGTTTATCGATCTAATGACTAGTGTTGGTGCGAATGTTTTGCAAGGTGGACGTTTTCTCCACATCAGCGGTTATTGTGATAAAGGTCAAGCGCTTCATTGGTTAGCTGAACAATACCGAAATAATGATTTTCCTGACGGTGTCGTCACGGTTGCGCTTGGAGACAGTGATAATGATATTGCCATGTTGGAGTCTGCCAATATCGCGATATTAATTCGTTCGCCTGTACATGATTATCCGAACGTAGCTCGTCATATGCAGGTGATTAAGAGTCATGCTTATGGACCACAGGGGTGGGTTGAAACATTAGAGCAGCTTTTTCCATCATTAACTACCAGCGGGGGGCTTTATGGCTGATTTTTATCAAAATGGCACAGTTACCACACTTCACAATTTATCTCAGCGCAGCCAGCAAAGTTTAGAAGATGAGCTTTTGTTATTTTCTCAGCAACGACCGCTAGGACTTATTCTGCCGTCGCTGTTTTCTGAGTTGGAAGGAGTAGCATTACCGAAAATTATCGATGAAATTACTCAGGTGCCTTATTTGTCAGAAATAGTTATCGGTCTTGATCGTGCTGATGAAGCACAATATCGCTATGCGCTAGAGTTTTTCGGTAAGTTGCCACAAGAGCATAAAATATTGTGGAACGATGGACCAAGGTTGCGAGCGCTTGATGAAAAGTTGCAAGCATTAGGCTTAGCGCCGAAAGAAATGGGAAAGGGTCGTAATGTTTGGTACTGCATGGGTTATATACTTGCCTCAGGTAAAGCTGAATCGGTTGCATTGCATGATTGCGATATTGTTACTTATGACCGTAGTTTGTTAGCGCGCTTGCTTTACCCTGTTGCTAATCCTTTGTTTAATTATGAATTTTGTAAAGGTTATTACGCTCGGGTAGCTGACGGTAAAATTAATGGTCGCGTTTCTCGATTGCTGGTAACGCCATTATTAAAAGCATTGAAAAAAATAGTCGGCTATAACGAATATTTGGAATACATGGATTGTTTTTTATATCCGTTAGCAGGAGAATTTTCGTTTAGACGCGATGTACTAAATGACTTACGGATCCCGAGTGATTGGGGCTTGGAAATTGGCGTACTCTCTGAAATGCAACGTAACTATTCGCATAACCGATTATGTCAGGTTGATATTGCACAAAGTTATGATCATAAGCATCAAGATTTGTCGCTGGATAGCCAAGAAGGCGGATTATCGAAAATGTCGGTGGATATCTCTAAAGCGTTGATCCGCAAATTAGCCACTCAAGGTGAAGTATTTACCGCTGAAACCTTTAGAACGTTAAAAGCAACTTACTATCGAATTGCCTTAGATTACGTTGAAACCTACAGAAATGATGCGGTGATGAATGGTCTAACTCTCGATATTCACACCGAAGAAAAAGCGGTTGAAATGTTCGCCAGTAATATTATGACCGCAGGTCAAACCTTTCTTGAAAATCCGATGGCGACACCGTTTATTCCGTCGTGGAACCGCGTGGTTAGCGCTATGCCTGATGTATTAACTGAATTAAAAACGGCAGTTGAATTAGACAACCAAGAGTTTGCAGAAGGCGGTGTTCATGGAAAGTGCGCTTGATCAATTACAGGCAAAATTAACTCAACAATTAGCGTTTATTTATCAAGATGTTAATTCAGTAAATGACTATGGCGAGCTGGCTGATCAGTTGATGGCTATTATGGGCTTTGAGCATGAAATTGCAGAAGTCGAGCCGTTTGCTAATCATTGGTCAGAGCAAGATGTCGTGTTGATCGCCTACGGTGATAGCATTATTTCACCGCAAGAAAAACCGTTAAAAACATTAAGTCATTTTCTCGAACATTATATCGAGCAGACGATTAACTGCGTCCATATTTTACCGTTTTTTCCCTACAGTTCAGATGACGGTTTTGCGGTGATTGACTATTCATTGGTTAACGAAGCACTAGGGGAATGGTGTGATATTAGTGCTATTGCTAAAAAACGTCGATTAATGGCTGATCTCGTGATCAATCATTGCTCAAGCCGAAGTTTGTGGTTTGAAAACTTTATCAAAGGTGATGGCATTGGCAGTGACTACTTTTTTACTGCGATGCCTGAAGATGATCTCTCCGCAGTGGTTAGGCCGAGAACGTCACCTTTGCTTAGAGAAGTAGAAACAGGTTTAGGAACGAAATTTGTCTGGTGCACCTTCAGTGAAGATCAGGTTGATTTCGATTTTCGTAACCCTGAGGTTTTAAAGACTTTTGTCACTATCATTCGTCAATATTTAGATGCAGGTATAAGTATCTTTCGTTTTGATGCCATTGCGTTTTTATGGAAAATTGTTGGCACTTCGTCAATTAACCTTACCCAGACTCATGAAGTTGTGCGTTTGTTAAGAACCTTGATTGAACATGCCAATGCAAATGCCATGGTCATTACTGAAACTAATATTCCAAATACGCAAAACTTAACCTACTTTGGTAACGCCAACGAAGCACATGCGATCTACAATTTTTCGCTACCGCCCTTGTTGGTACATACCCTGATATCTGGAAATTGTTTATACCTAAAACGTTGGTTAATGAGCATGCCGCCTGCTCAGCATGGTACGTGTTATTTTAATTTTATTGCCTCGCATGACGGCATTGGTTTACGTCCAGTGGAAGGACTATTATCTGACGGAGAAATCGCCAGCTTTATTGAAACAATGCAATTATTTGGCGGTAAAATTTCTTGGCGTACGTCAGACAATGGTCAACAACGCGCTTACGAAATTAATATCGCGTTATTTGATGCGTTAAAAGGCACGATAGCAGGTGAAGATCAATGGGGTATAGCCCGTTTTCTTTGTGCTCATGCCATTATGTTTGCATTAGAAGGTATTCCCGGCATCTATATTCATAGCGTGCTGGCAACAGGTAATGATTATCACAAGCT
>JBNKXM010000084.1:0-6984 GCA_050300315.1 Thalassotalea sp.
TAAACCGCCAAAAAGCAAAGCCAATATTGCGAAAGTGATCACCCAAAACGAAGACCTTGTTTTTCGGTCTCGCCAAATTTGAAACAAAATAACAGTAACTAATAATGACGCCAGCAAACGCGGCCAAACAATAAAATGATTAAAAGGCGTTATCGAATAGCCATAAATAAAAAATGAAAAATACGCCAAAAAACTGACCGAGAACTGATTAAGTGACAACATCGCCGTCGGCTGATGCGCAGTTTGTTGTGTTTTTTTGCGCTGGAAAATAGTGTTTAGCTGTGCATAAACCCCAAGCAAACTAACAAAAATAAACACAGTATTTAGCGAACCGAAAATATGATAAGCGTTCATAAACATTCAAACAAGACAAATTTGTCGACAATTTACCATGCAGAATCAATAAAAAACACAAATAAATAAAATTTAAATACAAATTGTCGACAATAATTAACGATTTACTATTTTCTGCCTTGTAATACCTTAGTAAAACGGTCCGCTAATACTGCGCCTTCAACAGCTTCAAATTGCACTAAACTTGCTTGCAACTGGCTTAAGCGCTCCTCTGGCTTGGGATGTGTTTTATATAACAAAGCCAAACTTGAATCGTCGGCAGCAATCGCTTCAACAACTTGTAAACTGCTGACATATGCGAACGGATCATAGCCAGAACGTGCTAACAGCGCTAAACCTACTCTATCTGCCGTTAATTCATCTTCTCTGTCTAAGCCCTTACTGTAGAGATCTTGCGCCGCATTGGTAATGGTTTTTGCCCATGCAGCATATTCTCGTTTTTTACTATCTGCATTGGTATTTGCCTGATAAGCATCAGCAGAAACGAATAAAGTCTCAGTGAGAGCGCCGCGCATCGTACTGCTTTTAATCGCGTTTAAATGATGTGACAAGGTTACATGGCTGATCTCGTGCGCTAACACCGCCGCGAGTTCCGCTTCACTATTAAGTTGTTTGAACATCGCCGACGTAATAAAAACATAACCGCCAGGCGCAGCAAATGCGTTAATTGCATCACTGTTGATCACACCAAATTTCCACGGTAAATCAGGTCTAGAGGAATTTGATGCTAACCATACTCCCACTTGGTTAACATAACGATTAACGGCTTTGCTGTTATGTAACGGCTGTACGCCCAGCAAAACCGCCGAAATATTCTGACCAAACTGAATTTCCTGTTCTTGACTAATATTATTAGCATCCCAAATTTTTACGCCTTGATTGACTAACTTTCCGACATCAAGGTTGCCAATTTTTAGCCCGGTACTTTGACAAGATGACAATAGTAATGCGAGCAGCAAGTAAATAAATGCTTTCATATAACCTCCTAGTCGTTTGACTCATCATTTGGCACACGCACCGACTTATTGACTTTCAGCTGACCACTCGCCGCAAATTTTTTCGCCTGCTCAGCGGTGAGTTGATAAGACGATAGTACGGCTAATTGGGCTAAATCAGCTTTTGCTGCTTTTAAGTCCGCCTCATCAAAGCCACGGATCCCAGTCGATGCCGTAGGTGAAACTTGTCGGCTAAGCACGCTATCAAAGACATTTTTAACACCAAGCTCACCAGCTCTTTTACTTGCACCAAAAAAGCGAACATTGAGCATTTTCACCCAACCATTTTGCTGATCTTGAGTTAGCACGTAATACCAAGCGCGTTGACGTTGATAAATGCTCAAGGGTTCATCTTTACCAAGTTGCTGTATAACATCACTTTTATACTGAGGACTAAGGTATAATGGCGAATCATTAATCAATTTACCGGCTTTCGCTGAGTTGGGCTCACTGGCGGCAAATGCCAATGAGCATAGAATGAAATGTAACAGGATTGATGAAATGAATTTCATGTTATCTCCTTGTCGGTTGATATAGTTTTACTGCGGCTTGCCGCCCTTTTACGTTAAATTCTCCCATATAGTCAAAATGATAAGCATCTTGGGCTAACAGCATGGTTTGTTCTGAGACTAAAATTCGACTGCTCTGCTTAGTTAACCCTTCGATTCTACTCGCTAAGTTAACGGCATCACCAATCACAGTATAGTCAACTCTTTGATGAGTACCGATTAACCCCGCAATCGCTTCACCGGAGTGAATACCAATACCGATATCAAAATGTTGCAAATGCTCTGGCAGCGTTTGTTTAAACGTTTGTAAATTGTCTTGCATCAATAACGCCGCATCTATGGCATCAACCGCCTGTTGGTCGCTCGCCTCTGGTGCCCCCCAAAAAGCCATTAGGCAATCGCCAATAAATTTATCAAGTGTGCCGCGAGTTGCAAAAATCACCGCTACTTGTTTTGAAAAATAGTGATTTAGTAAAGCAAGTACTTCGTGCGCCTGGTGTTGCTCTGACAAGTCAGTAAAGCCTCTAATATCTGAAAATAAAATGGTTATTGAGGTTTTTTGATTAAGATGCTCAGGTACTAACTTGCCTTGCCCGAGCAGTTTCACGACAATTTTTGGATCTAAAAAACGGCCAAATAATGACAAAGCTTTTTGACGATGGATAAATTCTAAATAACCAAATACCAGCCCATAAGTGAACACGCCAATAATCATTATCAGAAGTGGTGACGCAATAAAAATAACTGTGTTATTAAGCATTAATTGATAGCTAAAATAATAAAGGCTAATAGCAGTTAGTATGGTCAGCGCTATTGATACCACTAATTGCCAAGCGTAAGAGTGTAGTAATAAATAACTAAGCATTAATGCAACTAATATCACCACAGTTATCATCAGTAGCAAATAATCAGATGCTTGTTGATAAAAATCGTTGTGCAGCAAATTATCAATAACCGTTGCCAGCAAATAAACACCGGGAAGATTATGGTTGATTGGCGTCGTTCGTGCGTCATATAAACCTGCTGCAGTCGCTCCAATAAGGATAGTCTTAGCGCGAAATTGCTCTAAAAAAACACTGTCATTGTTAAGTACAGCTCGATAAACATCGACATATGAATAGGTTCGATAAGGTTGTAATGCAACTCCGCGCCAATTAATGAATAACGCTTGTTTTGCCAAACTATCGTCATATTGTGCTTGCGCTAATGCGACAGCCAATGAAGGCAAACGCCACTGCTCTAGTTGCTGATAAAGCCGATAATAACGAGCTACGCCATCAAGTTCCGCGTGATAATTAATAGTGCCTAATCGCCAATTTTCTTGATTTATCGCATTTGGTAACAGTAGCTTTGCTTGTTGACTAGGGGTTAATTGTTTAAGGTCTAAAGCCGTTGTCGCTGTAATCGGCAACTGATTATCTAAACTGTTGTCGTTAAGTTTCAACATCGAAAAATAGACATTATCGTATTGACTAACCACTTCGTTTAGATAGTTATCACCATCAGGACGATAGATATCTTTTTCCGCAAACAAAATATCAAAAGCAATTTTCGACGGCATCACCGTTTGCAGCCTTTCAAGCAACTCGGCATGAACACTTCTTGGCCACACCCAACGTCCGGCAAACTCATCCATTTGCTTAAGACTGTGATCGTCGATAGCAATCACCACTATATTCTCATCACTATGTGATTGTTTAGCAACTTGCTGGGCTAATTGATCAAATACTACATAGTCAGCACGAATGAACCACCGCTGATAAATAGCAATACTTGCCAATATTGTAAGGCCGAAAAACAGAGCAAATACTAAGGTTTTATTATGCTTGGTGTAGCCCACAGACACACTTCACTTGTTTATTGTCATTATCCATTAAGCTTAACCTAAGCTCAGCAGATTTCTAATCAATGATAAATAAGCACTTTTTTATTAACAATGAGGAAATTATTCATCGAGAATCTATACTTAATTTGCTAAGGCTCATAACGCCACGTTACAGGACATCAAATGGAAAATATCGACCACTTTATTGACATTGGTATTGCTTTATCAACCGAGAAAGACCATAAGGTTCTGCTAGAGAAAATACTACTTAGCGCAATGGAGTTAGCACACGCTGATGGCGGTACCATATACTCAGTTAACGATAAACAAGAGCTGGTGTTTGATACCTTAATAAATAAGAGTCTAGGAATTCATTGGGGCGGCACAACGTCACAAGCAATCAACATCCCCAGCATTCCGTTATATATCTATCAACAACCTAATGAGAGTGCGCTGGTATCTATCGCTGCAACGACAGGTAAGGTTATCAATATTCATGATGCTTACGATGTCAAAGATTATGATGTAACTGCCGCCAAAGCGATGGATGAAAAAACAGGCTATCGTACCCAATCAGTGCTGACCTTACCAATGAAAGATCATGAGAACGAACTCACTGGTGTGGTGCAATTAATCAATGCCACGGATGAGCAAGGACAAGTAACCATTTTTACGCCGGCAATTGAGCGCACCATTCATGCGCTATCATCACTCGCTGCCGTGATTTTGACCAATAAGCAATTGATCGATCAAATGGAAAACCTCTTTGGCGCATTTTCTCGCTTAATTGCCTATGCCATTGATAAAAAATCACCCTATACCGGCGGACATTGTCGACGGGTTCCTGAGATCACTATGCTACTGGCTAAAGCGTGTCATGAAGTATCTGATGGCCCATTAGCCCCGTTCTCATTATCAAAAGAAGATTTTCACGAACTCAGTGTAGCCGCATGGCTCCATGATTGTGGCAAAGTGGCCACGCCTGAATATGTCATGGATAAAGCCACTAAATTAGAAACTGTATTTGATCGTATTGAGCTAGTAAACTCACGCCTTGAAATTGCCTCACAATATATTCTGCACAATGAAAAATATACTACGGAGCAAAAAGCAATTCGTTTGAAACAACTAGCACAAGACAGAGAATTTCTCATTCAAGCCAATAAAGGTGGTGAGTTTTTTGATGATGAAAAAATTAACCGCGTGTTCCAAATAGCTAAGAACTATCAGGTAACCATTAATGGCGTCACACAATCTGTCATTTCAGACGATGAAGTGCTTAACTTGATCACTAAGCGTGGCACACTCAATGATAAAGAACGAAAAATTATCAATGGTCACATGGATGTGACCGTAGACATGCTAGAAGCGCTGCCGTTTCCAAAACATTTACGAAATGTCCCTGAGTACGCATGTGGACATCATGAAAAAATGGATGGTACAGGTTATCCAAAAGGATTAAAACGCGATCAAATGTCAATTCCAGCACGTATTATGGCTATTGCCGACGTTTTTGAGGCGCTGACCGCTAATGACCGTCCTTATAAACCACCGAAAACGTTAAGCGAGACGCTAACCATCATGGATCGAATGAAAGAAAACGATCATTTAGACCCCGATTTATATGATGTTTTTAAAAATGAAAAAGTCTATTTACGTTTTGCCACGCAATTTTTAGACAAGTCTCAAATTGATATGAGCTAACTTAAACGCTGTGAGTATATCTTTCCACACCCGATAAAAAACTACGTAAGGTTATTGTTCACCAAATGTTAAAATAATGTATACTGATGCCAAAATAACAAGGACATAGGTGTTCACAGAACGAACGATAATAAACCATTAAAATATTCATAGGATCATAAGTTTGCGCAATTCTTTAAGCATATCCGTTACCTTAATAATGCTGGCAATTACTTTATTACCTTATTCCCTTATTGCGAATAATTTCCAAACCTCGTTTACCACATTAACTGGTTTTGCGCTGATCATTTCGCAACTCGTATCTAGCATTTTTATTATCAACGCGTTTAAACAAACGAAAAGCAAATCGTTAAAACTATTTTGGCAATATTTGTTACTTGCACTTGTTGGTGGATTCATTACCACCTTGGGTAACTTAGCACTAACCAAGATGACCTTACTCAATGACTTTATGTCGTTATTTAGTTATTTCTTCATTTTATTGGCAATAGAAACCAACCCGCATTTAAATAAGATGCCGACCAATAAATATATTGGTGGAAGAGTGCCAGCAATTTTCTTTTGCGTCGTCAGTTTTGGCTATTATATTTTACTTCCATATCAATTTGCGGAAGCAAATTATAAAAGCTTACAACCATCAGCACTATTTCATATCGTGATCACAGGATTAATCACCCTGCGTTTAATCATCAATACGGTGCGCTCTAAAAGCAAATTTTGGCAAAAGCTTTATGGTTATCTATTAATCGGCGCGTTAGCGATACTTATTGAAAACCTGCTGCTCTTTAATCAATTATCAGACAGTAGTTCACGACATGCTTACTTACAATCGCTATTACTATTGCTTCCTTATTTAGCATTAACGTTTTCAGCACAAACCTCAATCAAGGGTAAAGCGTCACCTAAGTCAGAACATTATCAAGTATACTCAGAGCTTTATATCTTATTGCTCGCTTTTGGCTCACTATTGAGTCACTTTATTGGTGTCGAATTCAAATTAGTTTATGTGGTTGGCAATCTCTGGCAATCAACCTTGTTAGTGATTTGGTTATGTATCGCGATAACCTTTATCGCGTTAATTACCAATAAAAAACGTAAGCTTCACAGTTTACTAAAAAGTAATTTTAATCAGTTAACAGCTGAACATAAAACGCTTGAACAACAAAACGACGCACTCAATCAAGCGCTGATCAACAGCGAAAACAAAGCGATAGTCTATGCTTCAAGTAATGCCATTTTAACCACATCGATTGAAGGCAATATTCTCTCAGCTAACCCAGCTGCCGTACAAATATTTCAAATTTTAGAGCAAGATCTCATCGGCACTAACGTAAACAAACTCTTTAGTAGTGAAGACAAGATGTATTACTTTTTTGATTTCAAAAGTAATGTCTATGCCTTACAACGTAAAGACGAAGGTATGTCCATTGAATGTACTGCGATTCGCTCTGATCACAGTAAGTTTCCGGTGCAGGTTGAATTACAATGGGCAGATAGACAAGAAACCCCTTTAATAGTTATCACCTTTATCAACCTAACCGCGAGAAAATTAGCTGAGAAACAGGCACTTGAATTAAAAGATAAGTTTATTGCCAAT